>CAZBIK010000178.1:0-7622 GCA_964491955.1 uncultured Ferruginibacter sp. | reverse complement strand
CTTGTTGGCGTGATCGGCATTTCATTTTTAATTGAGATCATTTTAGCCAAACCGGATATGGCTGAACTGGCTACCGGATTTATACCAACGGCAATGAGCGATGAAGCATTGTATATTGCCATTGGCATTATCGGGGCTACCGTAATGCCGCATAATTTATACCTGCATTCGGCGCTGGTACAAACCCGTAAAATTGACCGGACCGATGCCGGTATCAGGCAGGCCATTAAATTTAACCGGATTGACACAACCATTGCCCTGAACCTTGCATTTTTAGTGAATGCTGCCATTCTTGTGGTGGCAGCTACTGTTTTTTTTAAGACCGGCAATTCTGATGTTGCCGAGATCAAAGAAGCACACCGTTTGTTGCCTTCATTCCTAGGGGACCTGGCTCCCATCCTGTTTGCCGTTGCATTGATCGCCGCCGGGCAAAGCAGTACCATAACCGGTACCCTTGCAGGACAGATCATCATGGAAGGATACCTGAGCCTGCGCATCAACCCGTTGTTAAGAAGGCTGATCACCAGGCTGGTTGCCATTATTCCTGCACTGATCGTCATTATCATTTATGGTGAAGAAAATGTGGATGCATTACTTATTTTAAGCCAGGTTATTTTAAGCTTACAACTCGGCTTTGCCATTATCCCGCTCATTCATTTTGTGAGCGATAAAAAAACAATGGGTAAATTTGCCATCAACACGATACAGAAGATCGCGGCCTGGCTTATTGCTTCCGTACTGGTATTTTTAAATTTAAAAATGCTTGTTAATGAAATGGGGGATGTATTTACCAATGGGGTTTTGTGGCAACAGCTATTGTTGGGCGCTGCCGGCCTGGTATGCCTTGCTTTGCTGGTATATATTATTTTCAACCCGGTGAAACCAAAAATCAAGAAATCACCTTCGATACAAATACATCCCGAAATACTTACATTAAAAAAACTGGATATCCCCAGTTTTAATAAAGTTGCCATTGCGCTTGACTTTAGTGAACATGATGAGAAATTACTGGCTTATGCCATCGGGCAGGGAAAAAGCAATACCCATTACCTGCTGATACATATTGTTGAAAGCGCTTCAGCTAAATTATTCGGGCATGAAAGTGATGACTATGAATCCAGGATTGATAAAGAACGCATGGATTCTTATGTGGCCACTTTACAGGAACGCGGTTTTACTGCAGAAGGGTTCCTGGGCTATAAGAACAGGTCAAAGGAAATTGTACGGATCGCCAAAGAAGTACAGGCCGACATGCTGGTGATGGGTGCACACGGACATACCGGGCTAAAAGATTTTATTTATGGAGAAACGGTAAATACGGTAAGGCATGAATTAAAGATACCGGTACTGATCGTTAATCTGTAACCAGTTCAGCCAGCTGCCGGTCTATTTTCCTGTTCCAGGTAAACTGCATGTGGTTAATGCGCCCGTTGGATGTCTCGCCGTCATATTCATCCTGCATTTTACTGAGCGCTTCAAAACATTCGTCATGAATTTTTTCAACCAGGTAATTGTAATTCCCGGGGTTCCACTGTGCCTCTTTTAATTTCTGCATGAACAACCAGGCATTGATATAGGTGATGTCAAAATGATGCTGCTCATGCTTCAATGCATAATCGGAATCCATACCTTTTTTTACCCATGAATTATTTTTGGTGAAATAACAGAAAACGGTGATGACCACGTTTGTCTTTTTGTTCCTCGAATTCATGGTCATCCGGTATCCAAACCCGGATTCGGTAATGGCCGCTGCAGGACTGGCTGCCACAGGCCTGCCTTTAAAATCTTTCCAGGTGAGTTTTTTTCCCGGTTCATAATAAATGGTGTCGCCGTTATTGCCGGGTTTAATATTATGCCACTGTATGGTAACGGTAAATTGTGCGAAAGCTGCACTGCTAACCAACAAGCCAATTATAAGAAGGGTATTTTTGATCATAGCTATGGTGCAAGATAATTAAAAGCAACTGCGGATATTTTATTGTAACCGCTGCTTAACTTTATTTACAATATCGTTAACATCAATATTTTCCATGCATTTGAAATGGCCCCTGGGGCATTTTTTATAGCCGATCTTGCTGCAGGGCCTGCACCATAGTTTATTTATTTCCACGACATCATATTGTACCCCGGACCTTGCTCCATAATAGGGATACATGCCAAAAGCAGGCACCGTATTGCCCCAAACAGAGATCACCGGTTTTTGCAGGGCGGCTGCAATATGCATCAGGCCCGTATCGTGGGTAATAACCAGCCTGGATTTTTTTATCAGGTCTGCAGATTCATTCAGGTTAAATTTGCCGCAGGCATTATAGATCTTTATTTCATCGGCCTTTGCAATTGCTTTTCCGTCTTCATGATCTTCTTTACCACCCAGTAAAATAATGGGATGGTCAATGGCAGTACATAATTCCTTCAATTTGTGAATGGGTAATTTTTTAGTAGCCAATGCCGCGCCGATAACAACTGCTATATAGCCATGCATATGCGATGTGGGAATATCGTCATTCTTCACCTGGTCAATGGCAGGAATAAAATAATCGAGCCCCAACCCGTCGTTTTTTACACCCAGGGATGCAATACATTCCAGGTTCCGGTCAACAATATGTTTTTTGGGAAGTGTATTGATCTTAAAACTGGTAAGGATAAATTTTTCAACATTCAGTTTATTGAAAGAAAAGGATCGCACTTCCTTTAAATGCCGCTTGATGCGGAGTGTACGAAGGTTATGGTGCAGGTCTATAATATAATCATATTCCTCCACGGCCAGTTCATGCAGCATCAGTTCAAAACTGTGGCCCAGGGAATGCACCTTATTGATATAGGGATTATGGGCCACTATGTTTTTAAAGGCAACCTTGGTCAGAAAATGTATTTCACTTTCCGGGTATTTCTTGCGCAGGCAGCGGATCACCGGCGTTGTTAAAACAATGTCGCCGATGGATGAGAACCGTATGATGAGGAATTTTGTCACAGATTATTTTTTAATTCAGCAGTGAGTCAAACTGTCCCGAAAGCTAAAGGACAGGGCTACAGAAAAGCATTTATAAAATTGAATTTAGCCACAAAGGCTCGAAGACCTAAGGAAAAATGCTATGCATTTTTTTTACTTCGTGTCTTTGGGCCTTTGTGGCAAACCATTTTTCGCAGCGAAGCTGAGAAAAATTTCCTTGTTGTAATTTGTAAAGAGCTTCAAATAAATTATGCTTGCCTCAGCCTGACAACATTTCTAATTGAGTCAATACTGAAATTATTCTTCAATATAATTTAAGTCTTTATGAAATGTTTCTTTGATCAGCAAAGCTGCAATAATGGTGATCAACATAATTACAATGGCTGTGATCCATCCGCCGGTCACATAATTGGTCATGCCCCGGAATAATTTAAATAACGGAATGATCATTACCGTGAGCATGCCGCGTACCATATTGGGTATGGTGGTGGCGGCTGTTGCCCGGATATTGGTTCCAAACTGTTCGGCACCCATGGTTACAAAAATGGCCCAGAAACCCGTACCAAAGCCAAGCCCGGCACATATCCAGTACATATTGGCTGCAGTTCCGTTCCATTGAACAGTAAAGAACAGAACCATGAATACAATGGTAATGGCATAAAACAGGTACAAAGCTTTTTTCCTGCTCTTAAACCACTGGCTGATAAACCCGATCAGCACATCGCCGGTTGCAATGGCGGCATAGGCATACATGATGGCCTTACCGGGGTCTATTTTTTCTTTGATCCCCATTTGTTTTCCAAATTCACTGGAAAATGTTACGAGCACACCAATCACAAACCAGGTAGGTAACCCTATTAAAATGCTGCACAAATATTTTGTAAACCGTTCTTTTGTTTTAAACAGCATGAAGAAATTTCCCCGCTGCACATTCGTTTTTTTAATTTCATGGAACATACCGGATTCGAAAACAGATATCCGCAGCACCAATAAGATCAAACCCAGTCCGCCACCGATAAAATAACAGGTTCGCCAGTCAAAATACTGTTTCATGATAAATGCAACCACGGCACCGGTCAGCCCGATACCCGCTACCAAAGATGTGGCAATACCTCTTTTGCTTTTATGTGTTAATTCCGAAACGAGTGTTATACCTGCTCCCAACTCACCGGCAAGTCCAATACCGGCAATAAACCGGATGATCTTGAACTGGTCGGCAGTTTGCACAAAACCATTGGCAATATTTGCCAGTGAATATAAAATGATGGAACCAAACAGCACGCTCAGCCTTCCTTTCTTATCTCCCATGATACCCCAGATGATACCACCGATGAGCAAGCCACCCATCTGCCACATGATGATACTTTCACCTTCTGATAATACCTGTGCCTCTGTTAATCCCAATGATACCAGGCTTTCTATTCGGGTAATGCTGAACAGCAATAAGTCATAAATATCCACAAAGTAGCCCAGGGCAGCTACGATCACGGCAATGCTGAATATGGAAGCAGGTTTATTTTGGGTTTGTTGCATCAACCTTTTTCTTTTTACCGAAAAACATTTTAATTAAAACCGGTGCAGTGGTTACCAATACGATGGCGATCACGATTATTTCGAGGTGTTTTTCCAGGTCTATACCGAACTGGTTCTTTACAAATGAATTGAGGTAATGGCCGATGAAGAGCATGGAGATGACCCAGGCAACGCAGCCTATAATATTGTAAAAAGTAAATTTCTTTTTGTTCATGCCAACGATGCCGGCAACAATGGGGGCAAAGGTCCTGATAAACGGCAGGAACCTGGCAAACACAATAGCTCCGCCGCCGTGCTTATCATAAAATTCCTTTGCCTGGTGCAGGTATTTCTGTTTAAAGAGAAAACGGTCTTTCCAGTTATACATGGCAGGGCCTACTTTCCTGCCGAACAAATAGCCTGTGGCATTTCCCAGGATCCCTGCCAAAATGCATAGCGCACTTAACAGCAACAGGTTCATGAAATCATTGCCCGTATCATACACAGATGCTGCCAGCTTATTGCTGAAGATGCCGGCAACAAACAGTAAAGAATCGCCGGGGAAAAAGAACCCGATAAACAAACCGGTTTCAGCAAAAATGATGAGTAACAGCAACCATAACCCGCCATTGTCTATATACCATTGCGGCTGCAGCAACTGGGTCCATGTAAAATCCAGGAATATGAAATCTAACATCTGATCGTTTTAAAAAAATTAAGAATGTTCCAACTGGCCTTCCCATTTACTTACAGCGGCAGTAGCTAAAGCGTTTCCCAACACGTTTGTCATGGTGCGGCCCATATCACAAAATACATCAATGGCTAAAATCAAGCCCACGCCTTCAGGCGGTAACCCAAACATGGCGCCCGTTGCCAGCACCACCACCAGTGATGCTCTTGGTACGCCGGCGATACCTTTGCTGGTGACTAAAAATACAAGCAGCATAATTATTTGTTGCCACACATCCCCGGTAATGGAAGTAATGTTAAATGCCTGTGCAATGAACATACTGGCAAACGTCATGTACATCATGCTTCCGTCTAAATTAAAAGAATAACCAAGCGGTAAAACAAAACTTACAATTTTATTGTTGCATCCAAACCTTTCCATTTCTTCCACCAGTTTTGGATACACGGCTTCACTGCTGGCTGTGCTGAAGGCAATAGACATAGGTGAAGCAATGCGGCTTAGTAAAACCTTCAGCCGGTTCTTTAAAAAAAGATAACCGACAAAGAGCAGGATCAACCAGAGAATAGCCAGCCCGAGATAAAATTCGCCAACATAAAATCCAAAAGTCACCAAAATGCCCAGGCCGTTCTTTGCAATTGCAGCTGCCATGGCGCCAAACACACCTACCGGTGCCAGGTACATGACATAGGTAACCATTTTGAGCACAACATGTGCCAGTGAATCCAGTGCATTGATAATGGGTTCGCCTTTTTTACCAATAGCTGTGAGTGCAACACCAAAGAAAACAGAGAACACGACCAGTTGCAGGATCTCGTTGGTAGCCATGGCTTCCACCACACTTTTTGGCACTACGTGCTCAACAAATTTCTGTAATGAAAACCCTTTGGATTTTTCAAGCAGGTCGCTTACAGCAGCCATATCCGTGTTGGTAACATCCACGCCAACACCCGGTTTAAAAATGTTTACCAGTATCAGGCCCAGGCTCAGCGAAACCAGGGATGCGGAGATGAACCAGATCATGGCTTTGCCACCCACCCGGCCAACCGTTTTCATATCACCTAATTTTGCTATACCCACTACTAAAGTTGCAAATACAATAGGGGCAATGATCATTTGCACCAGGCGGAGAAAGATCGTTGTAAGCAGTTTGGCATTATCCGAAAATACTTTTATTGTACCTGCCGGGTAATTTTCATGTACAAAATATCCGGCAATAATACCAAGTACCATACTGATCAGGATATATAAAGTAAGCCTGCTTTTCTTTGTTGGCTGCTGTGCAATTTCCATGATATGGCATTTAGTGACGCAATATAATATTAAATGCTGTTAAACAGCTTTGGCCTGCTAAAAAAGTACCAATGGTGTTTTTTTTAAAGATTAATTGCTTACTTTTCCAATCTATTGTTAACCAAAACAAACAAATTGATATGAGTTTATTTGTAAAGAAACCATTAAGCCAGATGCTTGCACAGGCAGAAGGCGGCGAACATGGTCTTAAGCGCACCTTGGGTGCGGCTAACCTGATCGCACTTGGTATTGGCGCCATAATTGGCGCCGGTCTTTTTGTAAGAACTGCTGCTGCTGCCGGCCAGGCTGCCGGCCCGGGTGTTACATTATCTTTTGTGATCGCTGCTGTTGGCTGTGCTTTTGCAGGCCTTTGTTATGCTGAGTTTGCTTCCATGATACCCATTGCCGGAAGCGCTTATGCGTACAGTTATACCACAATGGGAGAACTGGTGGCATGGATCATTGGCTGGGCGCTGATCATGGAATATGCATTGGGCGCCGCCACGGTTTCTATTGCATGGAGTGAATACCTGAATAAGCTCTTTGGCGGACAAATTCCCTATGAATGGTGCCATTCGCCGTTTGAGAGTTTTACCGATACTGCAGGTGTTCATCATTCGGGTATTATGAATGCCCCGGCATTGATCATCCTTTTGCTTCTTACCCTTTTGCTTATTAAAGGATCACAGGAATCTGCGATCGTTAATATGATCATTGTATGTATTAAAGTAGCCATCGTGCTGTTGTTCATTGTTATAGGCTGGCAGTTCATCAACCCCGATAACCTTACTCCTTACCTGATACCTGAAAATACTGCGCCGGTAACTGACAGTGCCGGTAAAGTTATCGCCGATTACAGCGGATGGAACAAACATGGCTGGGGTGGTGTTTTGGGTGGTGCTGCTATCGTATTCTTTGCGTTTATTGGTTTTGATGCCGTAAGTACGGCTGCACAGGAAGCCAAGAATCCAAAAAGGGATATGCCGATAGGGATTATCGGATCGCTAATCATATGCACGATTCTTTATATTTTATTCGCAACCGTAATGACAGGTTTAGTGAACTATAAATTTTTAGATGTCGCAGCTCCAGTTGCCGAAGCCGTTAACAAAACCCCATTTACCTGGCTTAACTGGATGGTTAAACTGGCTATTTTGTCGGGTTTAACTTCCGTTATCC
>CAZBIK010000177.1:0-7625 GCA_964491955.1 uncultured Ferruginibacter sp. | reverse complement strand
TATCGCCCGCGTTGCCGCGCTGATGGCAGGCGTGCCGGTCGGTGTGCCCGGTTTCTCTGTGCCCCGCAAGTGCGCGCCGGGCCTGCAGGCCATCACCAGCGCCTGTCCGGCGATTTTGGCCGGCGACCGCGAGCTTTACCTCTTCGGCCGCCCCGAGCGCATGAACTCGATCCCCTACCTCTCCTAGGGGGCCCGCTGGGGCCTGCGCATGCGGGGTGAAGGAAATATGGCAGACCTGGTGGCACAGACCTATAAAAAATACGGCAGGTTATATAAGATGAATGCAGAAGAATGGAGCCTGAATACGAAGCTGTTCAGAAGGCCGGGGCAGCAGGGGAGGTTGTTTTAAATTATATCTGCATAATATTCTATTTTTACCGTTAATCATTCCAGATGCAAGCGGTAATAAAAGCAATAGAAACATTATTCCGGCAGTTCAGTGATGAAGGCATCACTGCCATTGATACCCTGCCCCAGTCCGGCAGTGAGCGCCATTATTTCCGTATACATACGGCTGTCAAAACTTATATTGCCACGTATGGCACCAACCTCAAAGAGAATGAAACCTTCATTTACTTTTCAACCCATTTTAAACAGAAGAATTTACCGGTACCTGAGATCTTCTGTATCAATCCTGAAAAAAATATTTACATCCAGGAGGATCTTGGTGATACCTCCCTGTTGAATATGCTGGAAGAGCAGGGCTATACAGATGCCGTATATTTGTTGTATAAAAAAAGTTTGCAGCAACTGGTTCAGCTGCAGGTAAAGGGACACGAAGGGCTGAATTATAAAAATTGCCTTACCAATTCCGCATTCGGCAAACAGGCCATCATGGCCGACCTGTTGTATTTTAAATATTATTTTTTAGATGCTTTGCGCCGGCCTTATGATAAGCAAAAATTGCTTGATGATTTTGAGGCCCTGAGCAATTACCTGTCGCATACCGAGTATAAATATTTTATGTTCCGTGATTTTCAGAGCCGTAACATAATGGTTACCCCTTCTTTTGGAGAGGATTTGAGGGAGGCCGTTCACTTTATAGATTTCCAGGGTGGTATGAAAGGGGCTCCTCAATACGATGTGGCATCTTTGTTATGGCAGGCCAGGGCCAATTTGCCGGATGAATGGAAACAACAGCTGCTTGAAGACTATATGGATGCCTTTGAGCAGGCAGTGGGAGAGTTAATCGATAAAGATACATTCCGCAGCCAATACAATGGTTATGTTCTTATACGGTTACTGCAGGTACTCGGCGCCTATGGTTTCCGTGGTTTGTTTGAACGCAAGGCTCATTTTTTAACCAGTATACCGCTGGCATTGCAAAATTTAAAGTGGTTTGTACATAACCAGAATGTAGGAATAGCAGTCCCGGAATTTAAGAAAATACTGGAAATATGCATCAGTGATGAAGTGATACAGGAATTTACGCCCATACAGGCATCTGCTGAAACACCGTTGATCATAACCATAAACAGTTTTTCCTATAAAAAAGGCATACCTGCTGATATTACAGAGAACGGCGGCGGCTATGTTTTTGATATGCGGGGTATCTTAAATCCCGGAAGGATCGATGAATATAAAACCAAAAGCGGGCTGGATAAGCCGGTTAAGGATTTTTTGGAACAACAAACGGATATGCCGGTTTTTTTGAACGGGGTATACAGTGTAATTGATATTTCGGTTACAGATTATATTAAGCGTGGCTTTAAAAGCCTGATGATCAATTTTGGATGTACCGGCGGACAGCACCGCAGTGTATTTGCAGCCGAAGCGCTGGCCAGGCACCTGCGTAATAAATTTAAAGTGAAGATCGTATTGACACATACAAATAAAGATAACTGGGTAAGGGATACCCCAAACCCCTAAATGGGTTTAGCTTTAAATTCAAAATAATATTTTGCAAACAAATTCTAATACTATAAAAGATTTACAAAGTTTGAACCCCGGCTCCCCTTCAGGGGCGGGGGGGCGAAAAGCAATGATATTCGCTGCCGGACTGGGTACCAGGTTCAAACCCTGGACTGACCATCATCCCAAAGCATTGGCATTGGTGAATGGCCGATCATTATTACAACATAACATTGAATACCTGCAGCAATACGGCATTACCGAAGTGGTTGTAAATGTGCATCATTTTGCGGGCCAGGTGATCGATGCCGTTGAAAAAAATAATGGCTGGGGGAGCCATGTGATGATCAGCGACGAACGCCACGAATTACTGGAAACAGGCGGTGGGTTATTATATGCCCGGAAATTGCTGGAAGGGGATAAACCTTTTATAACACTGAATGCCGATTTTTTAACGAACCTCAATATTGATGACCTGCTGGCATTTCATAAAAATAAAAAAGCGCTCATCAGTTTCGGCATCACCAACAGGAAAACATCCCGTTATTTTTTATTTGATGAAGACAACCGGCTTTGCGGCTGGCGCAATACAAATACCGGGGAAGAAAAAATTGCCATCCCAAAGCCCGGGCTGAAAGAAATGGCGTACAGTTGTGTGGTTGTTTTTCAGCCGGAAATATTTGACCTGGTACCGCAGCGCGGAAAATTTTCACTGGTGGATACCTATCTCAGCCTGGCTGCTGAACATCCCATTTACGGATATGACCACAGCGGCGATAAATTGGTTGATGTTGGAAAACCCGAAAGTGTTATAATAGCGGAACAGTTATTTAAATAATTGAACTCCGGGTTCCTCATCCTGAGCCCCGAAATAATCGGGATAAACTCCGTCGAAGGGCAGGGGGCATTATCTCTTCTCAAACAGGTCTTTCTTATCAACTACTTTTACTTTTTTACCAACCTTCAGGGTTTTGCTAACCACATCGTAAGGGCCGGTAACCACCAGGTCGCCTTCTTTTAAGCCTTCAGTAATTTCAATATTGTTGATATCCTGGATATCTGTTTTTACTTTTACCTTACTAACTTTTCCTTCCTTGTCAATGACAAATGCCACCACTTCAAGGTCATCAACCAGCGAAACGGGAGCTTTTAACGCTGATTCATCTGCTTTTTTAGGATCTGTTTTTGTGCTGTCATTCTTATCCCGTGTGGTTACAGCATTGATGGGAATGCTCAATACATTTTCGTGTGTCTCTGTCTGGATATCTGCATTGGCGCTCATACCCTGCCGGAACGGGAAACTGCCTTTGCCCAGCATGTCCATATAACTTTCGGGCAATAAACGGATGTACACTTTGTATTGCGTTACATCGTTTGATGTGCCGGCCAGCGCATTCACTGTTGCTGCACCGATATTGCTGCTGGCGATCTGTGTTACGATGCCTTTAAATTTCCGGTCGCTGTACGCATCCACTTCGATTACGGCACTGTCGCCCAGTTTCACTTTGGGTATATCATTTTCACCCACATCAACCCGTACTTCTATTTTATTCATATCAGCTATGCGCAACATTTCGGTACCCACATTAAAGCTGTTGCCGGCAACTTTCTCGCCTTTTTTTACACTTAATAAACTGACCACGCCGTCCATGGGTGCAACAATGGCCGTACGGCTCAGGTCGGTATTGGCTTTGGCCAGGTTTTGCTGTGCGCTCTGTACACCGGCCTGCCCGCCGCGAATGCCCTGTAAAGCTGCATTGTAATTGGCTTTGGCGGCTTTTACATTGGCTTCAGCGATATTAAATTCATTCTGGCTGATCACTTTATCATCAAACAGTTTCTTTTGCATATCAAAAGTTCGCTGGGCCTGTTCCATCTGTGCTTTCAGTGCGTCTATGGCTGCCTTTGAATTGGCTACCTGTGCCTGGCTTTGTGCCACACCACTGGCGGCCTGGTTTCGCTGGATATTATAAATATCGGCATAAATGCGTGCCAGTACCTGGCCCTTTTTTACTGTATCGCCTTCCTGTACGGTCAGTTCAGTGATCTCGCCGCTGATGTCCGGGCTGATCTTTACTTCGATCTCGGGATATATTTTACCGCTGGCATTTACAATTTCGGTAATGGTACGTTTCTGTACTTTTTCGGCAGTTACTTTAAGGCCTTCATCTTTTCCGAATACACCGGTCTTTTGCAGTACTACCAGCAGTACCACCAAAACTCCCAGGCTTATCAATATCCATTTTAGCGATTTACTCATCATTTATTTTTTTTTGAGCCCGGCCAGGTAACTTTGATCAACTTCATTGGCGTCGCACTCTTGTACAATATTTTTTTATTCAACCCCTTTAATTCATCACTACTTTTTATTTCATAAATGAGCTATAAATAATTATGCTCTAAGTTCCCCCTCATCCTGAGCCCCGAAATAATCGGGATAAACTCCGTCGAAGGGTAGGGGGCGGAGGGGGCTAAAACTTCAACCCCTGTCCTTTGTAAAATTCAAGCACCTTCATTTTAAAAACATAATCAAACTGGTTCATTGCATTTTGCAGTCTTGCACTGAAAACATTATTCTGGTTGGTGATCAGTTCAAAGGTTGTCATCATGCCCACTTCGTATCTTTTTTGCGCAAAGAATAAAGTGCGTTCTGCGGTCTCCAGGCTCTTTTTACCGGCATTGAATTTTTCCAGTGCAACAACCGCTGCATTGTAAGCCTGGTAAATATCCTGCTTCAGGGTTTGTGCATCCAGTTCTTTTTGCAGTTGCTGGTTCCTGATGGAAACCTTACTTCTTTCAAAATTCGTTCTGCCATTTAAGCCATTGAAAATGGGTACACTGATGGATAACCCTGCAGACTGGCGAAAATTCTGATTTAACTGGCGAAAAAATGCTTCCGACTTCATGGTGCCAACTTTTAACTGTGTAAAGTCAGGTCCTACTACATCATAAAAGACGCCTCCGCCGGCATCAGCCAGTAACCCTGTTGAAGTATTGCCTGCAAAAACCTGCTGGTATCTGGGGATGTTGAAATAGTTGGCATAACCGCTTCCCAAACTTCCAAAAACAGAAACAGTTGGAAATAAACCTCCTCTTGATGCATCAGCGGATTTTTGTGCTGCTTTAAGTTTAAAATCATTGACCCGCTGTTGTGGCATATTGATCATCGCTAAAGCATACACCGATCCGGGTTGCAGGTCTGCCATTTTTTCAACAGGTATTTTTTCAACAGGCGGGGTTTCAATTTCAAAAGGCGCAGCAGCATCTACTGCCATAAAAGCCTTTAACTGTAAAATGTTTTGTACCACAGCGCCTTTGGCAGTTATTACCGTAGCGCTGTCGCGTGCTACCTGTGCTTCCAGTTCAGCTGCATTCAATTCGGGTAAAGCGCCTGCATCTACCAGTTTACGGGTATTGTTTAGCTGTGCCTGCGATTGCTGTAACTGCACGCCGGCAATTTTCTCCTGCTCCATGGCCAGTAAGACCTGCAGGTAAATATTGGCAACGGAAAGGGCAATATCATTTTTTAATTTATCATTTCCTGCTTTGGCTGCCTGCAATTCCCATTCATTGGCAGCTATGGTATTTCGTTTACTGAACCAGTTAAATATATCGGCGCTGCTTTGCAACTGCATATTGGCAGATAAATAACTTTGTGTGATCAGGCTGAAAGAAACCGGATCCTGGTTACGGCCACTGTTATAACTTGAACCGCCGCTGAAATTTAAATTGGGCAATTGCCCGTATTTGCTTTGCTTTAAGGTCAGCGCTGCATTTTTTGCCTGCAATTCGTTTTGTTTTATGGAAATATTATTGGCCATGGCATATTCAACACATTTCAGTAAACTCCATTTTTCCTGGGCGTTGGCGGAAAAGGAAAGGGCCAATAAAAAAAGCAGGGTAAAAAACTTGTAATACATGCTACAAAATTAATTCATCTGTACTTAATACAGATAAAACAATTATACAGGCGGTAAAACGGCTAAACCAGTTTTTCAAAAGCCTGGTCCAGGTCCTTGATGATATATTCCGGATCCTCAAGCCCGGTATACAGCCTCAGCATGCGGTGCTCCGGGTTTGCCGGGTTAAAATCGGAGGGCTGCATGGATGCACATTTGGGAATGATGAGGCTTTCGTGTCCGCCCCAGCTTACAGCCATAAAAATATGCTGCAGGTCTTCACAGAATTTTTCGATCTGGGTAATCGTTTCAGCTTTTATAATGAAAGAGAGCAATCCACAGGCTCCCTGCATTTGTGCTTTTGCCAGTTCATACTGGGGGAAACTTTCATCCAGCGGGAAAAGTACAGCTTCTACCCGGGGATGATTCTTTAAATGATCAACCACTTTACGGGAAGTAGCCGTTATCCTGTCGAGCCGGGCAGGCAGGGTTCTCAGTCCCCTGATGAGCAGCCAGGCATTAAAAGGTTGTATCCCGCTGCCCACCGTCAGGTATTCACTGTTAAAGATCTTTTCCATCATGGCTTTGCTGCCGCTCAATACTCCGCCGAGGGTATCGCTGTGGCCGCTGATGTACTTGGTGGCGGTCTGCATGGAAATATCAATTCCCATTTCAATGGGCTTTTGATATAACGGTGTGCAGTAGCTGTTGTCAATGATGGTAGTGATGTTTTCAGCTTTTGCCAGTTCGGCAACGGCTTTCAGGTCCTGTAGTGCATAATCCCAGCTGTTGGGACTCTCGAGGTAAATGACCGTGGTATTGGGTAAGATGGCCCGTTCAAAATTTTCAATATTCCGGCCGTCAATGTAGGTAGTGGTTACGCCAAACTTCGGTAAAATAATGTCAAACATTTTTTGCGCCCAGGTATAGGGTTTGTCAACCGAAACAATATGATCGCCGGCTTTCACATTGGCAAACACTGCCACAAAGATGGCAGCCGCACCGCTGTTAAATACCAGGCAGTCTTCGGCACCGTCGAGTGCCGCCAGTTTTTTCCGCAGAATATCTACTGTTGGGTTATTGCCCCTGCTGTATAAATACGCGGCATATTCATCCCCAAATGCATTTCGCATGTCTGCCACTTTATTAAAAACAAAATTGCTGGTTTGCATGATGGGGGGAGACACGGCATTGAAATAATTTTCCCTTTCTTCGGCAAACTCGTTTAAGATATAGGAAGTATCCATTTTTTTAATTTTCAGGAGTTATCATTTTCTTTTTCATCAGGTGCAACATAAAATATAAAACAACAAAGCCGGCCAATACAGCGATACCGGTCAATGCTGCCCCGGGGTCGGCCAGGGTAATGCTGATGGCTACAAACAGGTATGCCAGGATAAAAATGACCGGCATCAGCGGAAATAATTTCATTTTATAAATGCCGGTGCCATCCAGGTGTTTTGTTTTGTTGCGGAACCAGAAAATGGTGGCAGCACTCAGGATCATGCCGAAACTATCCAGGAAAATGGTGAACGTGAGGATCTTTTCAAACTCCTGGGCAAAGAACAGGATAACAATGCACAAGGCAGTAAATATGGTTAAGGAAAAAGTAGTTACGTTTGTTTTGCTGTTGAATTTTGCAAATATTTTTGGCATGCTTCCATCTTCACCCATGGCATACATAACCCGGGGGTTACTCAGCAGCGAACCGTTTACATAAGCCAGCACACCCAAAAATAAAAAGGCAGAAAACACCGAAGCGCCGCCGCTGCCGAATATCCTGTCTATTACCACCCAGGCGATCTCCTTTTCTCCTTTCATCTGGTTAAAACCAACCACATTATAATAACTGAGGTTGACCAGCATATACAGGCC
>CAZBIK010000176.1:0-7629 GCA_964491955.1 uncultured Ferruginibacter sp. | reverse complement strand
GCCGGTCTTATATTAAACAGGCGGAGTAAAAAATATTGATCTTTTGAAAACCCGGTTTTAACAACCGGGTTTTTTATCTAATTGTTCCCGGTGTTTTTCAATTTAATGGTTTCCTATCTTTGTGTATGAACTTTAAAGCATTCTTTTCTTCCTTTATTACCAAGTTTATTTTTTTAAGCCGGGCATTTGGAAAAAAACCTTTTCGCCTGCTTGATATCGGTGCCGGTAATCATTCTGCCACCAAGGTAAAACGTGTTTTTCCTGCCTGCGAATACCATGGGGTGGACAGGGAAAAGGACTACAACAACAGTGAATCAGATTTTAAGCTGATGGATGCTTTTTATGAAATGGACCTTACAAAGCTTGATTTTGCGTCCATTCCAAATGATTATTTTGATGCCATACTCATGGCACATGTTATTGAACATTTATACAACGGCGATGAAGTGGTGAAAGGATTATTGCCCAAACTGAAAAGCGGCGGATATATTTACCTGGAATACCCCGGTGAAAAAAGCACCCGGCTGCCATCCATGGAAGGAACATTGAATTTTAAAGATGATACAACCCACGTACGTGTGTATTCGGTTAAAGAGTTATCCGCCTTGCTGGAAGCGCATGGTTGTAAAGTATTAAAAGCAGGTATGCGCAGGAATGGCTGGTTCATCATGGCCATGCCATTCCGGATCATAAAATGCCTGGTAAGCGGTAAAAAACTGCAGGGCAATATATTTTGGGATGTTCTGGGGTTTGCAGAGTTGGTTTGGGCGAGGAAGAATTAGAAAACCGATACCGGATAGAAGATAAAGCTGCATGTAAAAGTTATTTTGTATAGCTGGATCCAGTATCCAGTATCCAGCATCTTGTATCCTGTATCAGCCTTATCCTTCCAACAGATCCGGCCTTCTTTCCTCCGTTCTCTTTACAGCCTGTTCATGGCGCCATTCATCGATCAGTTTATGGTTACCACTCATTAAAATTTCAGGCACTTTCCACCCCCGGAATTCTTCGGGCCGGGTATAAACGGGTGGAGCCAGCAGGTTATCCTGGAAAGAATCTGTTAAGGCAGAGGTTTCATCATTCAATACGCCGGGTATCAGCCTTCCTATTGCATCGGTTAAAACTGCTGCAGCCAGTTCACCGCCGCTGAGTACATAATCACCGATAGAAATTTCCCGGGTTATAAAATGGTCACGCACACGCTGGTCAATACCTTTATAATGGCCGCAGATCAGCAACAGGTTATTTTTTAAAGAGAGCTGGTTGGCCATCTGCTGTTTAAAGGTTTCACCATCGGGGGTTAAAAAAATAATCTCATCGTAAGCGGTTTCCTTTTGCAGGCTTTCGATCGCATTCACAAGTGGTTCGATCATCATTACCATGCCGGCCCCTCCGCCAAATGCATAATCATCCACCTGTGCCCGGGCATAAGTAGTATGATCCCTCAGGTTGATCACGTTCACTTCCAGCAAACCTTTATCCCGGGCTCTTTTTAATATAGAATGGGAAAAAGGGCTTTGCAGCAGGTCGGGAACCACAGAGATAATGTCGATCTTCATTTTACAAAGGAAATGAATTAATATGAACAACCCACAGGGTCATGCGGAGGAACAAGGAATTTTGAATGATGAAGTTTTTTAAAAATCCATAAATCCTTCCAGGTCACGTTTATCCTTTTTGGTTGGCCTTCCCTGTTTGCTCATGCGCTTGCCTGTGTGAAATACAGCTGCCTGGAATTTTACCCGGTCCAGTTCATCTGCAGGTGTAATATCCTGGTAATATTTTATGGCATCGCTGTATTGCACCCTTTTAAACAATAACCCGGTTACTTTTATTACCCAGTGTTTATTTTCGGTCTTTACTTCATATTCATCACCAACATGTACGGTACGGCTGGCCCTGGCATTGTCTTTATTGAATTTTACCTTATTGTTATCACAGGCATCACCCGCCTGGCTGCGGGTTTTGAACAGGCGTATGGCCCACAGGTATTTATCCAGCCGGAGTTTGTCCTTTTCCATGGGTTCAAAAATAAATCCTTTTCAGGCAAAGCTGTTTAAAGGTTGAAGTAATTATGTATTTTTATTATTAAAACGGTTTGTTATGACTTTCAAAATTATCAGGATTCTCCTCATTTTTACCTGTTTTGCTGACCTGGCTTCTGCGCAAAACAGGGGCAAGATCAACTGGACTGCGGATGGTAATTATTATACCCTTGTTAAAGAAGGCAATATTGTACAGGTTGATCCGGCTAACGATGAGGAAACTGTACTGATCAAAAAGGCACAGCTGACCGATCCTGTTACAAAAGCTTATTTAACTCCGCAATCCTATACGTTCAATAATAATTATACCCGGCTACTGGTTTTTACCAATACAAAGAAAGTGTGGCGGTATAATACCCGGGGCGATTACTGGATACTGGATATTATCGGCAACAAACTGGTCAAACTGGGGAAGGGACTTCCGGCACAATCCCTGATGTTTGCCAAGTTTTCACCGGATGGAAAAAAGGTTGCTTATGTAAGTGAACATAATATTTACGTGGAAGAGATCAGCTCGGGTATCCTGACAAAAATAACGCTCGACGGAAACAAAAAACTGATCAACGGAACATTTGACTGGGTTTATGAAGAGGAGTTTGGCTGCAGGGACGGTTTCAGGTGGAGCCCCGATGGCAACAAGATCGCTTTCTGGCAGGTAGATGGTTCCCAAACCAGGGATTATTATATGTTGAATACAACGGACAGTATTTATTCAAGGGTTATACCGGTTGAATATCCAAAAGTAGGAGAACCCCCGTCTCCCGTAAGGATCGGTGTAATTAACCTGTCCAACCGTTTTATAAAATGGATGGATATTGAAGGGGATCCAAGGCAACATTATATTCCCAGGATGGAGTGGTCGGGCACCAATGAACTGGTCATTCAGCGCCTTAACCGGAAACAACAGGAAAGTAAACTGATCTACTGCAATGCATCTGATGGCAGCAGCAGGACCTTTTGGGCAGAGAGCAGTACGGCATGGGTTGACCTGAATGCAGATGACCCCAGTGGATGGCAATGGGTGAATAACGGAACCGAATTTTTATGGATCAGTGAAAAAGACGGATGGCGGCATATTTACAGGATCAGCCGGGATGGCAAAACAGAGACACTGCTGACAAAGGGAGATTATGACATTGGAGAAATAAAATGCATAGACGAAGAACGGAACTTTGTTTATTTTACTGCTTCTCCTGCAAATGCCACCCAGCTTTATTTATACAGGGTTAGCCTGGATAAGGGCAATATTGTGCAAAAAGTGGTGAACATTCTTCAAAAAGTGATCGATGTGGTCACCAATATCAAGGAGGACCCGGAATTGGTCAGTCCCGGTAACCTTTCAGGGACACATGAATATTCGATATCTCCCAAAGGCAAATATGCAATGCATAGCTTTTCAAACCACAACATCCCCCCGGTTAGGGAATGGATCTCCTTGCCGGATAAAAAACCGTTAAATGCAGCAAAGAGTATTGCAGCAACACTGAAAAAGGATGATAAGAATGATGTTGAATATGTACGGATCATTACTGCCGACAGCATCATTTTAGATGCATGGATCAATAAACCAAAAGGTTTTGATCCCACTAAAAAATACCCGGTTGTATTTTATGTGTATGGCGAACCTGCGGCTTCTACGGTGCAGGACAGGTATGGCAACCATACCAATTTTTTATACCATGGTGATATCCGGGCAGATGGTTATGTACAGGTTGCCATAGATAACCGCGGTACCCCTATGCTTAAAGGTGCGGCCTGGCGAAAATCCATTTACAGGAGGGTTGGCGACATTAATATTTATGATATGGCCAGTGGCTTTAAAAAGTTAATGGAAATGAATCCCTATTTTGATGCAGAGCGGGTTGCCGTTTGGGGATGGAGTGGCGGCGGTTCGGCTACCCTTCACCTGTTGTTCAGGTACCCCGACCTGTTTCAGACCGGGATCTCCATAGCCGCGGTTTCCAACCAGTTGTTCTATGATAATATTTACCAGGAACGATACATGGGGCTGCCGCAGGAAAACAGGGAAGATTTCATCAACGGGTCACCGGTTACCTATGCCAAAAACCTCCAGGGAAATTTATTGTATATACACGGAACCGGCGATGATAATGTGCATTTCAGCAATGCCGAGGTTTTGGTGAATGAACTGATAAAACACAATAAACAGTTTCAGTATATGCCTTATCCCAACCGCACCCATAATATTTCTGAAGGGGAAGGCACTTTCCTGCATTTATCTACCCTGTACACAACCTATTTGAGGATGCATTGCCCGCCGGGAGCAAGATAAATGCCCACCGGAAAGGAATAACCGGGCTGTATCAAATTGTTAAAAAATAACATCACCGGGGTCGCGCTCACGCATATGAACAAATGCTGTTAGCCCGGCCCGTCTGTTAAATTATTACTGACCGGGCAGATTTTTGGGTTTTCTTAAAATGGAAAAAATATATCTTGTACCAATATTTTCCCTGCCGGAAAATGATCGTTTACCAAATCATATTTTATGAAAGGAATAACCGTTACCCGTTTTCTGAATAATTATTTTGCTTACCTGTTCTTGATCACAGTGGTTTTGGTTTCCTGTGTAAAAGATCCGTTACCGGGTGGTGGCGGAACAGGAGGCGGGGGCGGCACCAACCCGGTTCCGGAGAGGATCATCATGGATACAGCATTCGGAACCGACCCAAAGCAAAGAATGGACATTTATTTACCGGCCGGTCGCACCAATGCTACAAAACTTATTGTACTCATACATGGCGGCGCCTGGGAAGCAGGCGACAAAGCCGATATGAATTATTATAAAAATATCCTCAGGCAAAAATGGCCCGAAGCTGCCATCGCGAATATCAATTACCGGCTGGCCAGCAATACAAACAATATCCATCATGCCGAGATCATGAATGATATTAAAGCAGCGGTGAACATGATGGTGAATAATAAAAACCATTTTGTGATTTCAGATACCCTCACCATGGTTGGAGCCAGTGCCGGGGCACACCTGGCCATGTTGTATACCTATGCGCACAACACAAACAATTATGTAAAAGCGGTTGCCGATTTTTATGGCCCGGCCAGGCTGAGCGACTGGAGCTGGTACAACAGTTTTAATATATTCCTGGGAAAATCCATAAGCGAGATCTTAATAAAATATCACGGCAGTCCGTGGGATGTTCCTTTATATGATTCCAACAGCCCGCATATGGTTGCAACTGCTCAATCAAAACCTACCATCATTTTTCACGGCACACTGGATGTAATTGTGCCGCTGTATCAAAGCCAGCAGTTCAGGGCACGTCTAAATACATTGAGCGTGCCCAATGAGTACCATGAATATTTAGACGGCCATGGATTCAATGCCGGCAATACCGATGATGCGATGAACAAGGCTGTGGTATTTTTAAAAGCACACCTGCACTAGTTACCCCTGACAAGTAAGAGAACGTATTTATAATTTCTCCCCGTGCTGGCTTATATCCAGCCCATTCATCTCTTCCTGTACGGTTACCCGCAGTGGTGTGACCAGGTCAGTTATTTTCAGCAATATGAATGTTCCGCCAAATACGAATGCTGATACGGCAACCATTGTGACGAGGTGCACAACAAATAAATGCGTTTCACCATAGAGCAATCCATTGCCGGTTGTATTGCCGCTGTTGATGGTCTGGCTGGCAAAAACAGCGGTTAACATAAAACCCACCATACCACCAACGCCGTGGCAGGGAAAAACATCCAGTGTATCATCACTGGAAGTTTTGGTTCTCCATTCAACCATCATATTGCTCACAATGCTGCTTACAATACCAACCGTTAATGAATGCGGGATGCTGATGAAGCCTGCTGCCGGGGTTATGGCCACCAGTCCTACAACCGCACCAATGCAGGTACCCATTGCCGAAGGTTTACGGCCACGCAGGGTGTCAAAAATGATCCAGGTAAAAGCGGTTGCAGCAGACGCGGTTGTGGTGGTAGCCAGCGCCGTTACTGCCAGTGCATTGGCACCAAATGCCGAGCCTGCATTAAATCCAAACCAGCCAAACCAGAGCAACCCCGTGCCCAGCAAAACATAGGTGATCCTTGCCGGTACATGCGCTTTTTCATTTCTTCTTTTTAAATAAATGGCACTTGCCAGGGCAGCCCACCCGGCACTCATGTGTACCACTGTGCCGCCGGCAAAATCCAGTACACCGTATTTGAATAAAATGCCCTGGGGGTGCCATGTAGCGTGTGCCAGCGGGCAATAAATAAAAATGCAAAACAGGCAAATGAATAAAATGTACGAAGTGAATTTGATGCGTTCTGCAAATGCACCGGTTATCAATGCCGGTGTGATGATGGCAAACTTTAACTGGTAAAAGGCAAACAGCATCAACGGTATGGTAGGTGCCAGCGGCCAGGGATTACCGGCAGAGACCCCTTTCATTAATGTAAATGTAGCCGGGTTGCCGATGATACCTCCCAGTGAATCACCAAAGGCCAGGCTGAAACCGATCACTACCCAGAGTATGGTTATAACGGCCATGCTGATAAAACTCTGCAGCATGGTGCTGATCACATTTTTTTTACTCACCATGCCTCCATAAAAAAAGGCGAGCCCGGGAGTCATCAATAACACCAGTGCAACTGCAGTTAACATCCATGCCGTATCTGCCTTATCAATAATTACCGGGGCAGTAGCGGGAGAAATTTTATTTGCAGCAGGAAAAAAAAGGGACATCAGTACAATTGCCAGCAGGAGCAAAAAAGGGATCAAGGCTTTTTTTCGGGACATAGTTATACAAATAAAGATGAACAATTACTTGTATAGCAGGCAGTCGTTAAGGATAAAAATAAACAAAAAAGTTAAACCCTTGTAAAATCATTACACATGAATACCTACTGTTTACCCGGGTAGGTTTCCAATGCCTTTTCCAGGCAATCCATGGCCAGGTTTATGGCATCCACATTGATCACATAGGCCAAACGCACTTCCTGTTTGCCCAGGCCCGGGGTGCTGTAAAAGCCTGTGGCCGGTGCCAGCATTACGGTCTGGTTGTTGTAATTAAAGGATTCCAGCAGCCATTGACAAAATTTATCTGAATCATCAATGGGCAGTTTGGCCATGGCATAAAAGGCGCCGCCGGGATTTGGGCAAAATACACCGGGTATGGCATTCAGCCTTTTCACGATCGTGTCGCGCCGGAGTTTATATTCGGCTTTGGTGGTTTTAAAATAATCAGCCGGCAGGTCCACAGCTGCTTCTCCTAAAATTTGCGCAAAGGAAGGCGGACTTAACCTGGCCTGTGCAAATTTCATGGTGGCATCAAGCAATGCTTTATTCTTTGTAACAAATGCACCAATCCGCCCGCCGCAGGCGCTGTACCGTTTGCTGATGGTATCCATCAGCACCACATGGTCATCTACCCCGGTCAAATGCATGGCGCTGGTATGGGTGCCTTCATAACAAAATTCGCGGTAAGCTTCATCGGCAAATAAATACAGGTTGTGTTTGCTGATGAGCTGTTTCAGCACTTCCATTTCGGCAGCGCTGTACAGGTAACCGGTAGGGTTATTTGGATTGCAGATAACGACCGCTTTGGTT
>CAZBIK010000175.1:0-7662 GCA_964491955.1 uncultured Ferruginibacter sp. | reverse complement strand
CAATGTCGAAGGCCATAGTAAAATTTTAAAAATGTGCTAATGTGCTGATTTGCCAATGGGTGTATGGGTATAACAGGGCTGATCGCACCGGGTTCATCAGCAAACCAGCTGATTATCGGATCAGCTGATTGATGAGTTGCAAAATTAGGAAAACCGGACCATTTTTTAAAGCCTTTGTTTTTATTTGAAATTGTGTTTAATTTAGCAGGATGAACCGCTTTAAACATTTTATTGAGTGGCATGTATTTGGTGTATGTTCTGCCATTGGCGAAAAAATGGGCATAGCCACATCAACCATCCGTAAGTATTTTATCTATATGTCGTTCATGACTTTCGGCTCGCCGGTCATTGTCTATCTTTTTGTTGCTTTCTGGATGAATATAAAGCGGTATATCCTTAATGCGAGGAGGAACCCACTCCGGTACCTCTGATCAGGTTACTGATTTTCTGACACGAACTAACTTTTCCAGCAAATTTTCCAGCAGGTCCAGTCTCAGCATATTGGCACCATCACTTTTTGCAATGGCAGGATTGGGGTGCGTTTCAATGAATAATCCATCAGCGCCGGTGGCGATGGCGGCTTTGGCAATGGTTTCGATCAGTTCGGGGTTGCCGCCGGTGATACCACCGGATTGATTGGGTTGTTGCAAAGCATGGGTACAATCCATGATCACGGGTACATTTATTTCCTTCATCCAGGTGATGTTGCGGTAATCAACTACCAGGTCAGTGTAGCCGAAGCTGTTGCCCCGTTCGATCAAACCCACTTTATCATTGCCGGCAGCATTTATTTTTTCCACGGCAAATTTCATGGAAGGCCCGCTCAGGAACTGCCCCTTTTTTACATTGACGATCTTTCCTGTTTTTGCTGCAGCAACCAAAAGGTCGGTCTGCCGGCAAAGGAAAGCGGGTATCTGTAAAATATCAACGTATTCAGCCGCTATGGCAGCTTCTTCCGCGGTATGAATATCTGTAGTTGTTGGGATCGAGAATTTCGCACCAACTTTTTTTATCAGTTCCAGGGCATTCCTGTCGCCAATGCCTGTAAATGAACTGGCAGAAGTGCGGTTTGCTTTCCGGTAAGAAGCTTTAAAAATATAGGGGATCTCCAGTTTTTTACAGGTAGCAGCAACTTTTTCTGCAATGTCCATCACCATTACTTCATCTTCTACCACACAGGGGCCTGCAATGAGAAAGAAATTGTTTTTATTGTATTCCTGGTTAAGGAAGAGACCGGTTAAATGTTTATCCATGGAGCAAAGTTACAATATTCAATTTTTAATATTGAATTCCAAGTTCAGGCTATTTCCTGATCAATGCCTTTAGTTCTTCCAGTTCTTTTTTCAGTTCTTCTATTTGTACCTGCTGTTCCTGTACTGCTTTAACCAGCGGTACCACAAAAGAGGCATAACGCAGCCCGTAGGTATCATCTGCACTTTGCGGTTTATCCACCCCGTTGAAATCATAACCAATACTTTTTGCTGCGCTTTCCACTTCCTGGGCAATGAACCCGCTTTCTACAAAACGTTCTTTTGCTTTAATGGCCCCTGGTTCCTGTGCATAACCGGCATGCAGGAAATGATTGAGTTTACGGACATCGAGGTTATACATTACGGGACGAAGTTTGTTGATGAACAGGAGTCCTGGTACAGACTCCGATACATTTTTCTTAAACCGGCCATCGCTGATGGCTGTAATCGTGGTAACTGCACAGCGTAGTGAAGTAATGGTGGAATTCCCAAGCACGATCATATTATTGCCTGTTACACGGGCATCCCAGCCCAGGGCTGTAGAATTGGTATAACCGGTATTCAATGTGTTCTTGGCAGACATACCCACATAGGTACAATAGTTATTTGTGTTACCCCAAAATCCTGAACTGTCGCCGATCGCTGTATTAAATGAACCTCCATTAAGAATCCAATAAAGACTGCCATTTCCGACTGCCACGTTATGATTGCTGTTATTCTGATTTAGTGCATTAACACCAATGGCAGTATTGTAGCTACTGGTTGATGAGCCTGAATTCATAGCACGATAGCCAACCATGGTATTATAGTTGCCGGCAGAATTGAAGCCACCCGCCCATTTGCCCACGGCTGTGTTTCCATCACCCGTAGTGATCTGGTATAGTGTTTCATGACCAACTGCTGTATTATCGGTACCCGAACTCTGGTAAAGAGCCCGGTATCCAATTGATGTATTGTTTGCTGAAGTGGTATTGCTGTATAATGACTGGTAACCCAAAGCTGTATTGTATCCACCTGTAGTATTTTTATTCAATGCGTTATATCCTATCGCAATATTCGGGTTACTCGAAGTATTGGTATACAGCGCACTGTCGCCAACAGCCACATTATACGAAGAGATATTATTTACCAGGCTATTGGCGCCAACAGCTGTATTGAAGTTCCCAAAACTTGCCAGCCTCATTGAGTTCTTGCCGATAGCCACATTCTCATCACCGCTGTTGTTATTATAGAATGCGCTGACTCCTATAGCTGTATTGGAAAACCCACCATTTGTATTGTGCATGGCTTTATAGCCCAGGGCCGTATTGTAATACCCGCTTTGGTTCGTGTACAAAGCCCTGAAACCAACAGCGGTATTCTCAGTAGCATGGTAAGTCTCGGTAGAGCTCAGCCCGTTTGAAAAAAGTGCAGAATCTCCAACCGCAACCAAACCGTGTTTAGTGGTATTCCTGAAAAGTGACCGCATACCAACTGCAGTATTACCGGTACCGGTAGCATTGTTATAAGCTGCGTAGCTCCCGATAAAAGTGTTGTTGGCGCCCTTTGCATTGAGGGTACCGGCAAAAGTTCCAACAGCCACATTGAACGAAGAATCAGAATTATTTAAACTATAAGCTCCCACGGCAGCATTATTGGAGCCTGAAGCATTATTAATCAGGGCAGAAGTGCCAATTGCCACATTATTACTGCCAGTTGAATTGGAAAACCCTGCCGTTCTGCCAAAAAAACTATTTGATGATCCGGTCGTAGCCTGCCCGGCATAACTTCCGAAAAAAGCATTATTGGAACCGGTAATAACTTCTCTTCCTGCATTATCGCCAACAAATGTGTTTCCAAAGCCGGATGTGTTTTTCAAACCAGCCGCCGAGCCAATGAACACACTTCCGTTGGCCGTGTTCTTTGGACCTGCATCAATCCCGATCAGGGTTGTCCAGGAACCAAGGTTATCCCTTCCGGCATTTTTTCCGAAGAAGACATTATAGCTGGCAGCAGTTAAAAGATAACCCGCCGAATCGCCAACAGCAGTATTGGCAATACCGGAACTGTTCTGCCGCATTGCATTTGAACCTACTGCCGTATTTTGCCTGGCTGCAACGGATGAGGTTTGATTGAGTGCCTCGTATCCCACAGCCGTATTGTCATTGGCATTATTGAAGTAAAGTGCAGAGGTACCGATGGCCGTGTTCCTGATGCCCGCAACATTATTATATGAGCTGAATGCTCCCACGGAGGTATTGTAATTGCCTGTGGAATTACTGATCAGGGCCCCATACCCCATGGAAGTATTGTGTGTCCCCGACAAATTGTTCATCTGGCTGGAGTACCCGAATGCAGCATTGTAACTGACATTATCAATGATGCCCGATCTTGTATTATTCACTTTAAAATTCAAAACCCGGTTATCGGTGGTGCCGATAAAATGGGTGGCCGGGTCGGTCAACGCATTGCCGTTTCTTTTCCAGGACAGCGTATCGGCATTGCCGTTGATGGCAGCCATCCAGTTCCATTTACCGCCGTCATAATAATAAAACCCGGCGCTGTCGGGTGCATTTTGAAAGACCAGCAACCCTGTTGCAGGTGTTGCAATGGCATTCCTTTCTGCTTTTGTCATCCGGGGAATGAGTACACCCTTCAATGTACTGTTAACATCCAGCAAAGCACTGGCATCTGCTGTGCTGCCATCCGTATTCACGGCCAGGGATTGGGCCATTGTAAAATGGATTACAAACAGCAATGCTGCCAGCAACAGAAATTTCTTTTTCATTTTAAAAAAGGTTTAAATTTATTTGCCAAAGAATTATAAAATTCTTGCTGTAGAATGGGTTATCAAATCAGCCGAACCGGGGTTTATATCAGGGTCGGGTATTTATGGCAGGTTAGTAGCCAAATGTAATAAAAATTTTTGCAAAGCGGAAATGGAAATATACGATCAGCATGACCGTTTTGGTTTAAGGATGGATTACATAATTGGCTGTAGAAATGCCATAAGCCCTTACATTTGTACTTTAAACAATTGCTATGCTAAAAGAGAAAATCCTGGTGATCGGCGCTTCGGGCCAGATCGGTGTGGAACTGACACTTGCACTGCGTAAGATTTACGGCAATGCCAACGTGATCGCATCAGATCTCCGCGAAGAAAATGACCTGCTGAAAGGTACCGGTCCTTATGTGAGCATGGACGTCATGAATAAGGAAATGCTGCACGTGCAGGTGATACGCCAGGGCATCACCCAGATCTATTTACTGGCTGCCATCTTATCTGCAACCGGAGAAAAAAATCCACACCTGGCCTGGAGTCTGAACATGCAGAGCCTGCTGAATGTACTGGATATTGCCAAAGAAGAGAACCTGCAAAAGGTTTACTGGCCAAGCAGTATTGCCGTATTTGGGCCCACATCACCCAAACAAAACTGCCCGCAGCAAACCATCATTGAGCCTACCACCGTTTATGGTATCAGTAAATATGCCGGCGAATTCTGGTGCAACTATTACCATCACCGGTACGGGATCGATGTAAGAAGTCTGCGTTATCCCGGTTTGATCAGTTATAAAAGCGCACCCGGCGGCGGAACCACCGATTATGCAGTAGAAATATTTCATGAAGCACTCGAAGAAAAAAAATACAAATGTTTTTTAAGGGAAGATACCTACCTGCCGATGATGTATATGCCCGATGCCATCCGGGCAACCATTGAACTGATGGAAGCGGATGCTTCGAAGATCTCCGTAAGAACATCCTACAATATTTCGGGTATGAGTTTTTCACCAAAGGAAATTGCTGCCGAAATAAAAAAACATATCCCTGCTTTTGCGATCAGTTATGAACCTGATTACCGGCAGCCCATTGCCGACAGCTGGCCACAGAGTATTGATGATACTGTTGCCCGGAAAGACTGGGGATGGAAAGAGGAGTATGCTTTGGAAAGGATGGTAAAGGATATGCTGGAGAATCTAGATAAATAATCAATATGCAATGTTCAATTTTCAATGTTCAATTTTGAAAAACTGCCCGTTTGAAAATTGAACATTGATCGTTGTATATTGAATATTCCCTTTTTAAATGAGCTTATGTTCGTAGGCATATTTAACCAGACCGATTACCCCGCTGGTATTGGTTTTTCGAAAGATATTTTTTCGGTGGGTCTCAATGGTGCGTTCACTGAGGAACAATTTCTCCGCGATCTGTTTGTTGCTTAATTCTTTTTCTATCAGCCGGATGATCTCAATTTCACGGTTGGTTAAATGCACTTCTGCATTTTCTTTTTTCATTTCGCTGGCCCGTGACATTTCGGCCAATACCTCTTCACTGAAATAAATGCCCCCGCCTGATATTTTTTCAAGTGCCCTGACCAGTTCCAGTTTACCGATATTCTTCAGCACATATCCGGATATGTCTGCATCGTCGATCATCTGGTTCACCAGGTCGCCCTGTCCGCTCATGGACAAGGCCAATATTTTTATTTCCGGGAATTGTTCATGTACCGCTTTTGATAATTCGGCGCCATTCATACCGGGCATCATGATATCCGTTAATAAAATATCCACCGGTTTCTCTCTCAGCAGTTCCGGGATATCAGCAGGCTGTGTGCATTCTATCAGCACTTCAAACCGGTCGTGACCGTGCAGTAAAGATTTCAGGCCATCAATTACGATCTGGTGGTCATCAACAATGGCTAAGGAAATCCTTTTCTGATTCATGATGGTTTCTTTCGTTCTCCCGGTTCAATAAAATTAAAAGTAAGAAAAAGATTTTAAGGTGCAATTGGTATATGAATGGCTACCAGGGTCCCTTTCCCTGGCGAACTGTCAAAATCCACGGTGCCTTTTAAAAAAGCAACCCTGGAGCTGATGTTCTTTAATCCGATGCCTTCAAATTTTTGTTTATCGCCGGTATCAAATCCCCTGCCATTATCTTCAACAGTTGCAGATATGCCATCTGCATCCCTGATCAAGGAAATATCCAGGTTATTGGCGCCCGAATGTTTGATCACATTGTTCACACATTCCTGGATCACCCGGTATAAAACCGTTTCTGTATTGTCATCCATCCTTTCCTGCAGCCCTTCAGTGTGCAGGTTTATTTTTATGATGCGGTTGTCGATCTTATCCAAAAATTCCTTTACAGCACTGGCCAGCCCGCTTTTCAGTAAAGCATTCGGCATCATCTGGTGGCTCACACTCCTGATCTCCCTGCAACTTTCATCAACGAGTGCGATCAGTTTTTCAAAACTTATTTTCTGGGCTTCATTGTTAAATGCCAATTCATTCTCAAATGCCGATAAATTCATTTTTGCCGCACTCATCATCTGTCCCACACCATCATGCAGGTCGGCCGCGATCCTTTTACGTTCATTCTCTTCTGCATGTATAACAGCCCGGGTAGCCAGGTCCTGTTGTTTCATAACGGCTTCCTGTATGTTCATTTTATGCTGCAGGCGGCTTTTCCTGTAAAAACTGAAAGCCAACAGCATGAGCAATGCCCCACCGCCGGCTAAACCCCAGAGCAGGTAATTTTTCCTGGTGATCTCGGCTTTTTGTAATTGCAACTGCTGTTCTTTTTTTTCTGCCTGGTATTTCGCATTCAGTTGTTCGATCTGTTTCAGTTTTTCGCCCGTATAAATTGAATCTTTGAGTGAGGATTGCTTTTTGTAATAACCCAGCGCCAGGGCATGATCGCCTTTTTTTTCAGCAATTACAGCCAGCTCTTTATAGTTTGACAATAACAGGTCGGCAAAATGCATTTTTGAAGCAATGGCATTACTCAGGTTGTATTGTACAGTTGCTTTGGCAAGTTGTCCCTGTTCCTTGTACATATAACCCAGGTCACCATGACTTAATGCGATGGAAAAACTGTCTTTCAGCTGTTCCCGGATCTCCAGTGATTTCAATAAATATTTTTCTGCTTCTGTAAATTTTTTCTGCAAGGTATAAACGCCCCCTAAAAAATTATAACTGTATCCTTTGCCAACATCATCATTGAGTTTTTCGCGGATCTCCAGTGAGGCTTTATATCTTTTAATGGCTTCATCATAATCACCCCGGTATTCAAATACCACGCCCGATTCATTCAGTATGGTTGCCATATTGCTCTCATCTTCCAGGGTTTTATAAATGACAAACGCTTCATCATACATTTGCAGGGAGCGTTCGACGTCACGGGTTTTGCGGTACAGTTTTCCGAGTTCATTCAATACCCCGGCTTTTTTTAGCGGTTCATTATTTTTATTCAGGATATCCAGCGCCTGGTAATAATAAACCGCAGCACTGTCATATGCCCCTTTAAAATACCAGGATTGGCCGGTAAGCATGATGCATTCACCCAGTGAACCGGCATCCTTTAATTTTTCGGCAAGCTGAGCACCTGCGAGGGATGCTTTATGGCTTTCTTCAAAATCCTTGAACAGCAATG
>CAZBIK010000174.1:0-7706 GCA_964491955.1 uncultured Ferruginibacter sp. | reverse complement strand
TAATGGGCCTGATATTTTATTTAAATATTTCTGCACTGCGCCTGGCGGACAGGTGCATTCTTTTTCGGGATGATTGAAGAACCCGCAGGGGCAGGGATTCATGCTGGCGATAAGCATAAAAGAAGCAGGAAAATCCAGGGCAACCTTTGCCCTTGAAATGGTAACCCTTCTTTCTTCCATCGGTTGGCGCATCACTTCCAAAACCTGCCGTTTAAATTCTGGCAGTTCATCTAAGAACAGAACGCCGTTATGTGCCAATGAAATTTCACCGGGTTGGGGAATGCCGCCGCCGCCAACCAAAGCCACATCGCTTATTGTGTGATGCGGGCTCCTGAATGGCCGTTTCGAGATCAACGTTGAATTTTCGGGAAGCTTGCCGGCAACTGAATGTATCTTGGTTGTTTCCAGCGCTTCCTGCAAACTCAACGGGGGAAGTATAGTTGGCAAACGTTTTGCCAGCATGGTCTTGCCGGCGCCTGGCGGGCCGATCAAAATGGCATTGTGCCCGCCTGCGGCTGCGATCTCCAAAGCACGCTTGATATTTTCCTGTCCCTTCACATCGCAGAAATCAATTTCAAAATCACTTTGTGCATTGGCAAATTCTTCGCGGGTATTTACAATAGTTGGCTTAATGGATCCTTCTTCCTTAAAGAATGCGATCACATCCTTAATGTGTTCCACTGCAAAAACATCCAGGTTATTTACCATGGCTGCTTCCCTGGCATTTTGTTTGGGAAGGATAAGGCCTTTGAAACCTTCTTTGCGTGCCTGTATGGCAATGGGCAATGCACCGGTGATGGGGCGTATCTCTCCATCCAGGCTTAACTCGCCCATGATCACATAGTCTGCTAATTTTTCAGGATTCTGAATTTGTTCGGTAGCCCCCAGTGTACCAATGGCGATGGGCAGGTCAAAAGCAGTACCCGATTTTTTTATATTTGCAGGCGCCAGGTTTACCACCAGCTTGGTACGCGGCATGTACAGTTTATTGCTTTTGATGGCGCTTTCTACCCGCTGTAAACTTTCTTTAACGGCATTATCGGGCAGACCCACAATAAAATAATTTTTGCCCTGGTTGTTTACACTTACTTCAACAGTAATGCTGATCGCTTCTACTCCATAAACGGCACTGCCAAATGTTTTGACTAGCATGAATGGGACAATAATAAAATAATATTTAAAGAACAGGAAGGGAAAAACCTCAGGAATAGCTGTGGAAAATACCGGGGAATGTATGATGGGTTAAAAAGTTGTTGGCCAGGAGACCAACAACGAAGACTAAAGGCTCATTTTATTAATCCTTATACCTGGCTGTATTGGGATGAAAACTCTCCCAGCTATGCCAAAACTCCTGGTAGGCCTGAATTTGAGAGAGCTGACTACCTTTCAAAACTCCTTCCACACATGCTCCATTCATATTCCATACCGAATTGGTCGTGGTATCTTTTAAGGTCTGAGTAGCTGCATCCAGGTTAAAATGCAGCAATTGATCATTCACCTGCCTGTTCCATACATGAAAGGAACGGTTGTCATTTTCCAGTACCAACACTAAAGATGTATTCTGAAAAGTATCATTTATTACCCTTTGCTTTACCAGTTCATTCCAGTCGTATGCTTTTGCATGGCCATCATTTTGTACACCGATCACCCAGGATTTGAATTGAAAAGAAGTGCTATCCCTTTTTTCCAAACCGCTTTGTATGGTGCCGTCATCAAAACCCTCCAGGTCTTTGTATCGTTTTTCAAATACAGGATCTGGTTGAAGGATAGTTGTGTTCGGGAATTTCCGTATCCATGCACCCAGGCTCATTTGTTCAGATGCGATCTCTTTTAATGCTGCTCCTTTCAACTTACCGGTAACCGCAATACCTGTAGCCTGCCGCCACCAGCTTTTTGTTTCCGAATCTTCAAACATGGCATTAAAATGATCCATACCTACCAGGCGGAATTTTTCATGCTTCCCATTCACAAAGGGGCTGAAAACCCGTCCCGTTCTGCAAACAGTGCAATAGGTAACCATCACCGGTTCGCCGCCAATGGTATCCTGAACCTGGTGATGATAACCGATAATTTCTACAGGATATGCTTTTGCCTGTCCGTTGATGGCTACGCCGATAACCAGTTTTGTGCTGTCGATCTTATTATCGGCTACTGTTGCCAGTATTTTATTTGCTGGCTGGATAAACATTTTATCGGCCAGGAATTTAAAATTGAAAAAATAAAAAACGGTTGCATAGATCAACACAAAAAATGCAAGGAAAATTTTTTTCCACCACGGGCTGTTGCGGAAAATATAGATCATGGGTGGAAGGATCAATATGAATCCCAATATCCTGAACCACCATATATTGTTGTTGAGGAAATAAGCTATTTGAATGGTATTTGCTTTCTGGCTGCCGGGGAAGGGCATGATAAAATAAACCCGGAGAATTTCGGCAGAGAATAGAATTAAGAATCCGGTAAATAGCAGTAATGTTCGCTTCATAAAATAAAATTATGTTCTTCCCATTGAACATTGAATATTGAAAGTTGTGTATTGAATATTTAAAAATGATCAATATTCAATGTTCAATTTTCAATACTCAACAACAGCTCATGCCTGTTATAGTTTCTCCAGCATCTCCACCACTCCTTCCCTTTTCAATATTAAATAACCCAGCCGGTCGTTGCTGATACCGTCTTTTAAATGATATGGAAAGTACAGCTGTCCGTTGACAACCGATGTTTCAAAATATTTAAAATCAATATTGGGGTATTTTTTCAGTTCTTCTCCTATTTCATATAGATGAGTAGAAAGTATGAACAGTGAATTTTTCATTTTTAACAGTCCTTCTATCACCGTACTGCTGCACTTCATGGCATCCTGCACATTGGTGCCTTTAAACAGTTCATCGATCAGTATCAGCCATTTTTTACCATTGCTTATTTTGCTGATGGTGGCTTTGATGCGCTGCACTTCATTATAAAAATAACTTTCGCCTTTGGTAATATTATCCACCACGTTGATATTGCTGAGCATACCATCGAACAGTGTAAGCGTCATTTGCTTTGCCGGAACGCCCATGCCGATATGTGCCAGGAAAACAGCAGCGCCCACTGATTTAATGAAAGTACTTTTACCCGCCATATTGGCGCCGGTTAAGAACAGGAAATTTGTTTTCCGGTTCAGTTGCACATCATAAGCCACCGGCTCCTGTACAAGCAGGTGATACAGTCCCTTTGCCGCAATGACGGGTTCATCATGCTCAACAAATTCAGGGAATACCAGCCCGAATTCCTGCACTGCCATTGCCATGCCGTACCAGGCATCGATCTGTGCATACAGGATCACCAGGCCCATCATATTGTGCTTGAAATTGTACCTGATAAAATGTGCAAACTCCAGTAACTGTGCTTTTGTCAACTGCTCACTTTTCAAAGACTTGTTTACAATGCCAAATTGCGGTTTGCTGATGATATGCTCAATTTCATTCATTACTTTTTTAAACGGGGCAGGGAGGTCTTCGTTGGCAAACAGGCCCAGCAAATGCTGGAACCCTTTGATAAAATCGAAACAATGCCTGGCCGAATAAGTAACCAGCGCAAAGTCGGGCCCATGCAGCAACTTATAACTGTAGGTTTCCATGGCTGATGGATGAGCTGGTATCAGGCTGATGGGTGTATCATAGAATTTTTCAACGACCATCACGGTGCCATTGCTGATCTGCGAGGGCCACTGCTGTTGCTTTTTGATGATGAGCTGCAGGGTTTGCTGTACCGCCACGATCTGTTCACGGGTTTTGAGTGCCGTGCTGAAATTGATCCGCAACTGTTCGCTGCCGTGCGTGGTACTGCAAAGATCCAGTTTACCAAACACCGACAAGTCTTCGCCACTGTTGAACATTAAAAGATCGGCCAGCGTTGTTTTGTCGATATCCATACCGTGAAATGTTACCTGTTAAATGTTAGGCGTTGGCCCTTTACTGATTCATTAAATACCCCATGGTCATAAACCATGTTGCCGTTTACAAACGTACTTTGTATAGATGCAGGAAATGTAAAATTCTCTAAAGGGCTCCAGCCGCATTTGTATAAAATATTTTCCTGGGTTACGGTTGAGGATAAATGATTGTCAACAAGAACCAGGTCGGCAAAGTATCCTTCCCGTATATATCCCCTGTTTTCAATTTCAAAACAATCGGCTACTGCATGGCTCATTTTTTGGGCAATTTTTTCCAGGCTGATCTTTCCCAACTTATGATAATGCAGCATCAATAACAATGGGTGTTGCACCAGTGGTAAGCCGGCATGTGCCTGTTCATATTCTCCCTCCTTTTCCTGCAGCGTATGCGGAGCATGGTCTGTGGCGATCACATCCAGTCGGTCATCCAGCAGGGCTTTCCACAATGCTTCTTTATTGTGTGCAGCTTTGATCGCCGGGTTGCATTTAATTTTATAGCCGAGTATTTCATAATCATCTGCCGTAAAATGAAGGTGATGCACACAAACCTCTGCGGTAATGCGTTTTTCCTTTAGCGGCATCATGTTGCTGAAAAGCTGCAGTTCCTTTTCGGTGCTGATGTGCAGGATGTGCAAACGGCTGCCGTATTTCTGTGCAAACTTTATGGCTACCAGTGAAGATTCAAAACAGGCTTCTTCATTTCTGATCAAAGGATGGTCTGCTGCTGATAATTCGCCCTTTTCATTTTTTAACCGGTTATAATTGGCTTTAATGATCCTTTCATCTTCACAATGGGTGGCGATCAGCATTTCACTCTCCCTGAAAACCCTGTCCAGTGCACTATGGCTGTCGACCAGCATGTTGCCGGTGCTGGCACCCATGAATATCTTTACACCGCATACATCCTTTTTATGATTGTTCATTTTTAATACCTCCTCAGCATTATTATTGCTGGTGCCCATAAAAAATGAATAGTTGGCCAGCGAAGTGTTTGCAGCAATGCTGTATTTATCCTCCAGCAATTGCGGTGTTAATGCATTGGGAATGGTATTTGGCATTTCCATAAAAGCGGTAACACCGCCAGCCACTGCGGCTTTGCTTTCTGAATAAATGGTAGCCTTATGTGTAAGTCCGGGCTCACGAAAATGAACCTGGTCATCGATCACCCCGGGAAAAAGATGCTTCCCTTCGCCGTTGATCTCTGTAACCCTGTATTTTGTTTCAATACCCCCCGCAATTTTCTCTATCCGTTCGCCGTTAGTTAAAACATCCAATGAATGGATTTTTCCTTCATTTACAAGCTGTATGTTCTTAAAAAGGTATTTTTGCATAACTTGAATCGGGTAACCTGTTAAACTAAAATTATCTAATGCAATTTATTAAAAGCTTAACCAAACTGCTGTTTTTTATTTGTCCTGCTATGGCCACGGCACAATCCACATTTTTAACACCCGGTTCAAAAGACATTCATTTTGTTGACCGTATGGAGATCAAACAGCAAAAAAACACCCACCTTAATTTTTCTTCCGTACGGCCGTTCAACAGGAAATATATTGTGGAGCAGACCGAATTCATTGACAGTGCCCGCCTGGGATATGTAAACACGCTGACCGGCCGGGATAAATACGAGGAGTGGAACAGCCAGGCACTTACCTCTATAGATGAGTACAACCTGAACAGTTTTTTAATGAACAACAGCGAATGGGTAACGGGGCCAAAAAAAGAATTTTTAAGTAAAAGGCCGGTATTGAAGAATTTTTATACCACGAAGCCCAATTTCCTGGAAGTGAATACCAATAATTTTTTCCTGGCCCTGAACCCGGTTTTTCAATATGTACATGGTGTGGAAACGGGTTATAATAAATCCATTTTTTTAAACAGCAAGGGAATTACTTTACGGGGAACCATTGGCCGGAAGATCGGCTTCTCTACTTTTTTAACGGATAACCAGGAACGCGGGCCGCAGTTCTTCCAGCAGCAGGTCAACAATTTCAGGGCTGTACCCGGGGTAGGTTTTTACAAACCTTTTAAAACATCGGGTGTTGATTATTTTGATGCGCGGGGATACATCACATTTAAAGCCGCCGGTGCCGTTGATATCCAGTTTGGTTATGATAAAAATTTCATCGGCAACGGTTACCGCAGTTTATTGTTAAGCGACTGGGGCAACAGCAATTTATTTTTGAAGCTCAATACCCGCATCTGGAAACTCAATTACCAGAATATATTCATGGAACTGATGCCGCAGTTTAAAAAGGCCGGCGACACCCTGCTCGACCGTAAATATGCCGCTATGCACCACCTGAGCATGAATGTCACCAAATGGCTGAACATCGGTGTTTTTGAAGGTGTTATTTTTGGCCGTAAGAACCGTTTCGATTTTCAGTATTTGAATCCCATCATTTTTTACCGGCACATTGAAGGCACGGTTGGAAGCCCGGACAATGCCGTGGCCGGGGTGGATTTCAAGGCAAATATCGGGCACAGGGCACAGTTATACGGACAGTTCCTGCTGGATGAATTCATTTTATCGGAAATAAAGAACAACCCTACAAGCTGGGTAAACAAATGGGGGTTACAACTGGGTGTTAAATACCTGGATGCCTTTGGCGTGCCCAACCTGGATATACAACTGGAAACAAACCGGGTAAGGCCTTTCACGTATACTCACAGCGATACTATTTCCAATTACACGCATTACAACCAGCCCCTGGCACACCCGCTGGGCGCCAACTTCCAGGAGTTTTTGGGCATCATCCGCTACCAGCCCGCACCTAAATGGCAGGTATACCTGCAGGGCATTTTTTATACCCAGGGACTTGACAGTGCCGGCAGAAATTTTGGGGCAAATATTTTCAGGAATTATACCACCCGGACCATGAATACCGGTTTTAAGATCGGCAGCGGCGATAAAGCCACGGTATTGAATACCTACCTGCAGGTATCTTATGAGATCAGGGAGAATATCTATTTTGAGTTTACCGGTTTATACCGTCATTTTAAAACCCTGAACAACCCGGTTGCGCAAACCTCCACTTTATTTACCGGGGGGGTACGTATAAATATGTTCAACAGGAGATACGATTATTGATATCCCTTTTTATTCCACTGTCAATGAAAAAGAGATCATCCTGGAATTGATCTTATCGATCGTATTTGAATATTTGAGGCTTTCATCCCTGCTGTGCAGGTTGCCGATACCCCAACCCATTTTTACTTCGGGAGTTAATACAAACATGGGAAAATAAAAATGGAAACCAAGCCCGGCTTCCACGCCGTAATCAAGGCGTTTCAGTTTGATCTTGTCTTCGGCTTTTTTGGCACCGGCATTGGAAGCCAGGTCATATTCTGCCCTGCCGCCACCGATCATATACACTTTAAAGTTATTGATGCGGTCGCTGCTGAATTTTATCTGAACGGGAATACTCAAAGAAATGGACTGCACTTTTTTGGAAGTTACAAAATCCTCACCGGCGGGCCTGTCGGGGTAGGGTAAATTGTATTCAAAGTTTTTTTCTGTAAAAGTCAGGTTGACCGGGAATGTTCTCAGGTCAAAATGTTCATTCAGCCTGATATTCACCAGCCAGGCAAGATTGATCCCTGTACTGTTTAAACTTTCTATTACAGTAATACTGTCGAATGGTGACTGTTGCAGGAACTGCGGGTGATGGGGAAATGCAAAATGCGAACGGTTGGTACCCAGTTGAATACCAAAACGGATCTTTTTATCATCATGATCCGGCGGATTATATCTTTCCCTGATCTG
>CAZBIK010000173.1:0-7749 GCA_964491955.1 uncultured Ferruginibacter sp. | reverse complement strand
ATTCTACAGTAGAAGTTATGGAGGCTTTGCAGGATGGCGGGGCCGACATGATCGAACTCGGCATTCCTTACAGTGACCCCATTGCCGATGGCCCCGTGATCCAGCAAAGCAATATGCAGGCTTTACAGAACGGGATGAGCATTCCGGTTCTTTTTGAACAGTTAAAAGATGTACGTGATAAAATTAAATTGCCGCTGATCTTAATGGGTTACCTCAATCCTGTTTTACAATACGGTATGGACAAATTTTGTGAAGCTGCTGCATTGGCCGGTGTTGATGGTATAATACTGCCGGACCTCCCCATGCATGAATTTGAAACGGAATACCGGCAACATTTTAAAAAGCATGGACTGGCATTCATTTTTTTGGTTACACCCGAAACCAGTGAAGAAAGGGTTCATCAGATTGATAAACTCAGCAGCGGTTTCATTTATGCCGTTTCGGCAACCTCCACAACCGGTTCTCTTGCATCAATTGATGATGCAGGACAGCAGGCTTATTTTAAAAAATTACAGCATATGAATTTAATGAACCCGGTGCTGGCCGGCTTTGGCATAAAAGATAAAAAAACCTTTGATGCGGCCTGTGCATTCACCCGGGGTGCCATTATCGGCTCTGCATATATACAGTCTATTCGGGATACAACCGATATTTCCCGTACTACTAAAGATTTCATAAATCATGTAAAAGGATGACCCATTTGCATAAAAGGCAGTAAATTGCGTTACTTAAAAATACATGATGAAAAGAATTTTCCTTTTACTTTTTTTATTTGCAGGATACAGTGTTTTACCGGCTGATACTTTTGCCCAGGCAAAGCCCAAAGCGAAAACCAAATCAACAACAAAAGCCGGTATAAAGGCACCGGAAACAGTTAAACCTGTTGCAACCGAATTTTTGATCAAGGGTGCTGTTACCGGTTTCCCGGAGGGTACTACCGTTGAATTCCTGAACGGGCAAACCGGTGCAACTGAACTGACAACAACAGTAAAGGCAAATCAATTCTCTTTTAAAGGGAAAATGGAACGGCCCGATTTTAAGATCATCCTTTTTAACAAGCAACCTCCTTATATCACGCTGTTCATGGATAACAGTGTGGTGAACATTACAGGCGATAAAGCAACCATTGATAAAGCAAAGATCACCGGTTCTGAATCACATACGGCATTTGAAGATTTTAATAATTCACTGGCACCTTACCAATCGGTATTTTCAGAGACCGGTGAATACGATTCGGCCCTCACCGCCAAAGCCATGAACCTGATCCGTGAATTTGTGAGTACACATACCTCATCTTATATCACGCCACTGGCGGTGATCAGGTATAACCAGATCGCCGAAGATGTGAATAAGACCGAAGAACTGTACAACCTGCTGGATCCAAAGATCAAAACATCGGCTATGGGACAGTATATTGCCCAGCAGATCACCGAAGGCAAAATAAACGGTGCAGGCACTTTGCTTCCCGATTTCTCACAACCTGATACCTCAGGCGTTCCCGTTAGCCTTTCTTCACTGCGTGGAAATTATGTACTGGTGGATTTTTGGGCAAGCTGGTGCGGGCCATGCCGCCAGGAAAACCCAAACCTGGTTGCAGCCTTTAATAAATACAGGCATAAAAAATTCACGGTACTGGGCGTTTCACTCGATAAAGCCAAACCCGCCTGGATGGACGCCATACATATGGATGGACTTACGTGGACGCATATCAGCGACCTGCAGGGCTGGAGCAATGCTGTTGCCCAGCAATTCCAGATATTCAGCATACCGCAAAACTTCCTCATTGACCCGGATGGAAAAGTAGTGGGGAAAAATTTACGCGGGGCCGCCCTGGAAAGAAAGCTGGCTAAGTTATTGAAGTAGGTTTGGTTCTGCCGGTTCCCTTTTTTTCTTATTCCCATTAGTGCCGTGCATTGCCAAAGTATTGGCATCATCATGTCGTGGCTTTACTGTCCTGACTTTTAGCATTACTCACTTTTGCTATTTAATATTATTACACTTCAATAGTAGGGCAATTTATCCATCACCCGGCACCGGTTGTAAAATATCATTGTTATAAAACATTTTGATCACAGCGTTATAACTGTACGGTAACAATTGGGTAATCACCCCTTTTCATCTTTGTGGGGTAAACAAAATCAATCAAATCAATCAAACCGTTATGAAATCAATCAAATCCGTTTTAATCAAAACAACCTGTATGTTGTCTTTGGTTTTAGTTTCCAACTCATTCTCTTTAACACAGGCCCAGCCTGTGCAGCAAATGGTATCTGCCACTGAATCAAAAAGCGATATCCGTTTTGTTCATGCACGTGATGGCATGCTGGTATTTGAACTGAACCTTAAAGACCTGCCGGCAAAAGGGAGTTTGCTTGCGATTAAAGATGAGGCCGGGAATGTATTGTTTGAGCAAAAGATCCAAACCGAAACGTTTAACGTGCGGTATAAGATCGAAAGGAATGACATCAGGAAGATTAGCTTTGAAGTTACCGGTAAAAAATTGCTCCTGAACAAATCATTCAGTATTGTAAGCCGCCTGGAAGAGCGGATAGAAGTGGCTAAATTATAATTCCGATCAGTACCCTTTGGCAAAGTTGCAGTGCCGGCCTGGTTGGTTTGCACTGTAACTTTTTGTTGTTATTTTTTTGAGCCTGATAATTGCCTTTTGTACAACTGCACTGCATTTTCAAGCCCCAGGTAAATGGCATCACAGATCAATGCATGGCCAATGGAGACTTCCAGTAGACCGGGAATGTTTTCTGAAAAATATTTTAAATTCTGCAGATCCAGGTCATGCCCTGCATTAATACCCAACCCCAGTTCATTTGCTTTTAAGGCTGCTGCAATAAAGGGGTCTATTGCCAATTGCTTATTGCCTGTTGCATATTCCCTTGCAAAGGACTCCGTGTACAATTCAACCCTGTCCGTACCAACCGCTTTTGCCCCTTCGATCATTTCCACAACAGGGTCAACAAAAACAGAGACCCGGATCCCGGCATTTTTAAAAACACCGGTCATCTCTTTTAAATAGGCTGCATGTTCAATGGTATTCCACCCATGGTTGGACGTGAGCTGGTTGCCGCTGTCGGGTACCAATGTAACCTGCGTTGGTTTATTGGCAAGTACCAGGTCAACAAATTTTGCTTCGGTACAGTTGCCTTCAATATTGAATTCGGTGGTCACCACTTTCTTCAGTTCAAAAACATCAGCATAGCGGATATGCCGTTCGTCGGGGCGGGGGTGTACGGTAATGCCGTTGGCACCAAATCGTTCAATATCTTTTGCAGCTTTTATCAGATCGGGGTTATTGCCACCGCGGCTGTTTCGGATCGTGGCCAGCTTGTTGATATTTACCGAGAGTTTGGTCATGGCACAAGTTTATTCTGCAAATCTAATCCAAAAGATCATGTAGGCAGCAGGGTACCCTGTTTATACCCCTTGCCGGAACCCGGATCAAAAAAAAATTATCAACCATTTGAATTTTTGCATAAAATGTTTACTTTGTTTCTTATTCTTTTCCCTGGTGAAAATAGTTGCCCCTCTGTCACAGGAATTTTCTATTTATTCAAATCAAAACTAAACACGTATGAAAAAGATCATTTTGGTATTTTGTATGGCTGCCTTGCTGGTTGCCTGTAACGAAGAAAAGAAAGCAGAAACAGCAGCTGAAGCCACTCCTGCTGCAGCATCCACTGAAAAACCACCGGTGGAAATACTCAACGACAGCAACATGGTTGCTTCCACGATGGCTTCTTTTGCCGCATTTGAAAATAAGGACATTGAAGGCTATACTGCTGGTATGGCTGATAATGTGATGTTCAGGTGGTCGGGTGGCGACAGCCTTGCCGGCAAACAGGCTGTGAAAGATTATTATTCCGGCAGGTTCAACATCATCGACAACATCAAATTCTCTGATCACATCTCGCTGCCCCTGATGGCCAATCAAAGTCCCACTGCCACAGTGCCCACCGGTAAATGGATGCTGAGCTGGTACAAGGTGAGTGTAAAGTACAAGAACGGAAAGTCAATTGTTTTTTGGGCACACAATACCCAGCATTACAATGATGCCGGCAAGATGGATATGTTCAATCAATACATCGACAGGGCCCCGATCATGGCAGCCAGTAAGTAAAAAGCTTTTATAAAACAAAACCCATCCTGCTGACCAGCGGGATGGGTTTTTGTATTTTAATATTCCTGCACCCAGGAATTAATTATTAATACCTGTACGCTTCTGTTTTAAACGGACCTTCTTTCGGAAGACCCAGGTATGCGCTTTGTTCCGGGGTCAGTTCATCCAGTACCACGCCGATCTTGGCCAGGTGTAAACGGGCAACTTTCTCATCCAGGAATTTTGGCAACACGTAAACCTTGTTCTCGTATTTATCGGTGTTGGTCCACAACTCCAGCTGTGCCAATACCTGGTTGGTGAAAGAAGCACTCATCACAAATGACGGGTGGCCGGTTGCACAGCCTAAATTCACCAAACGGCCTTCAGCAAGTACGATCACATCTTTGCCTTCAATGGTGTACATATCCACCTGTGGTTTGATGGTGTTCTTGGTATTGCCGTAGTTTTCATTCAGCCAGGCCATATCGATCTCAATATCAAAGTGGCCGATGTTACAAACGATGGCTTTATCTTTCATCAAACGGAAATGTTTTTCAGTGATCAGGTCACGGCAACCGCTGGCCGTAACAATGATATCGGCTTCTTTAACCGCTTCGATCATGGGTTTCACTTCAAAACCGTCCATGGCTGCCTGTAAGGCACAGATGGGGTCGATCTCGGTAATGATAACCCTGCAACCTGCACCTTTCAATGAAGCAGCAGAACCTTTACCCACATCACCATAAGCACCAACAACCGCCACTTTACCGGCCATCATTACATCGGTGGCACGGCGGATCGCATCCACCAGGCTTTCTTTACAACCATACTTATTATCAAATTTTGATTTGGTAACAGAATCATTGATATTGATCGCCGGGATAGGCAAAGTGCCTTTTTCCATGCGCTCGTATAAACGGTGAACACCTGTTGTGGTCTCTTCGCTCAATCCTTTTACATGCTGGATCAGCTCAGGGTATTTATCAAATACCATGTTGGTGAGGTCACCACCGTCATCCAGGATCATATTCAGGGGACGGTCTTCGCTTCCAAAGAATAAGGTCTGTTCAATGCACCAGTCAGATTCTTCCTGCGTTTGTCCCTTCCAGGCAAACACACCCACACCCGTAGCCGCAATAGCAGCAGCGGCCTGGTCCTGTGTACTGAAAATGTTGCATGAGCTCCATTTAACTTCTGCACCCAGGGCAGTTAAGGTTTCAATTAAAACCGCTGTTTGGATGGTCATGTGCAGGCAACCTGCAATTCTTGCACCTTTCAATGGTTGTGACGGGCCGTATTCTTTACGGATCGACATCAGGCCGGGCATTTCTGCTTCAGCCAGCATGATTTCTTTGCGGCCCCATTCGGCCAGGCTCATATCTTTTACCTTGTGGGCAAGGCTAAAATCAATGGCATTCTTTGTTATTGTAGACATATTGTAAATTTTAGACTGCAAACCTACACATTTTAGGATAATATTCTGTATAATTTTATAACTTTGGGTGAAAAATCTGTTATTTTAATATTAACAGGATAAACATACAGTTACTTATGGCAAAAGCAATCAAAAAAGAAAAATCACCTGAAACTGATGTTTCACTTGATGCAAAAGATATGGCCATTCTGAAATTGCTGCAGGAGAATGCCCGGATCACCGTAAAGGAAATTTCAGAAAAAATTCACCTGAGTACCACACCGGTTCATGAGCGCATCAGGCGGATGGAAGAAAACGGGGTGATCAAACAATATGTAACCATCCTGGATCATGGTAAAGTGAAAAAAGGGCTTACAGTTATCTGTTATGTTTCATTGAAAGAACACAGTAAGAATGCAGGAAATAAATTCATTAAGACCATTCATGAGCTGCATGAAGTAACCGAGTGCTATAATATTTCCGGTGAGTTTGATTTTATGCTGAAGGTGATCTGCGAAGACATGAACAACTATTACGATTTTCATGTGAACAAATTAAGCCAGATCGAGAATATGGGGCATGTGCAGAGTATTTTTGTGATGGGGGTCATCAAGCAGACATACCAGTTGGTGCATGGGTGAGGGGGAGGAAGGAGGCGGGAGGCGGGAGACAGGAGTAATTAGTCAGGAGTAATTAGTCAGGAGTCGGGAGTCATTAGTCATTAGTCAGGAGTCAATAGTCATTGGTCATTCTTTTTTAATGCCAGGTTCATCACATAGTCATTCATAAAAAAACCGCTGCCGATGTCAATGTCTTCTACCCTGGTAATGGTAAAGCCCAGTTTTTTATAAAAATGAAAAGCTTTATTCTGTCGGTTTACATTCAGTTCAAGGTCTGTAGCATTAATTTTTTTTAGATCACTGATGATAAAACCGATCAGTGTTTTGCCCATGCCTTTGCCCTGGGATCCGGGATGGATATAGATCTTATGAAGGCGGTAAACTGACGATCCTTCGGCATATTTTTCGGAATAAGAAGCAAAGCCAGCCACATCTTCATTTTCAAGGGCAACAATGAACTGGTGCCCTCCTTCCATTTGCTTTTCCAAAGCAGTTGTGCTGTAAAAAAGTTCCAGCATATAGTCCATCTGCTCCGGGCTGATGATGGATGCATAGGCATGTTTCCAGCTTATTTGTGCGAGTTGTTGAATAACGGGAATTGATTCGGGGCTAACCTTGCGAACCGGGATCATCATTATTTTTTAATTTGTATCAGCAGTTCGGGCGCAAACATGAACCGGCCCTGGGCATCCCTGGCTACAATGTCGAAAAAATGCAGTTCTTCACCCGGGCGCATTTCTTCGGTAAGGATCTTTATCCAGAGTGCAGGCAACGGGGTTTCCCTGAACAGGTCTGAAACATTGCTGATCACAGGCGTAACCTTACCGGTTGCTTCATCTTCTGTTACAGCCCGTCTTTTATACATTAAACGGTAAGATGAAATGGTGTAGGTATTTTTTTTATCATCTGTGATCTTCAGGGGTAATTTAACCAGTTGTACGGCCTCCTCCACGTAAACAGCAACCGTATCTTTCCGGATACCGAGCATGCTTGTTAACCTGGGCGGGCTGAACTTTTGAAATGTGGCAGGTTTAGTTGCTGGGGCTTTCGGCTTTTGCGCTAAAAGGTTTGTTAACGTTAGCGTACAAACAATTGTCAATATATATTTTACAATGGTGGCCATAGTTCCCGGTTATGATATAGAAACGAATGTACGCAACAATTAGTATCCATTTAGGGATTTAACTGATCGTTGACAGGCTCTCCTCGATGGTCCTGATCCTTGCCTCCGCATCTGCTTTCTTTTTCTGTTCAAGAGCCAATACTTCAGGTTTTGCGTTTTGAACAAATTTTTCGTTGCTTAATTTTTTCTCGACTGATAATAAAAAGCCTTTCTGGTGAAGCAGGTCTTTCAGCAGGTCATCTTTTAAAGTTGCCTGGTCCAGTTCCTTTTCCGTTTTAATATAAAATTTATCTTTTTCAACAGTCAAAACAATGGTATTGGGAATGGCTTCACCGGTAAATGAAACGGTTTCGGCATTTACCTGTTTGCTTAAAATGTCTTTGATGAAACTGTAACTTTCCTGCGATGCTGTTTCTATAAAAAGTTTGATTGCTTCTTTTGGTTCCAGTTGATTTTTATTCCTGCCATCGCGGATGGCAGT
>CAZBIK010000172.1:0-7754 GCA_964491955.1 uncultured Ferruginibacter sp. | reverse complement strand
AATATTTTTTTCAGTTCATTGATGGCAATCCCGCTTTTATCCAAACACAATTTCATTGCTTCCGGCACATGTTTCATAGCATATTCATATACTTTCCTGCCCTTCATTTTAATGTACCTGATGCGTGGATCCGAATCCGGGTAATAGGATTTGCCCATATTCAGATATCCCACTTCATCCTGGCAATGAGATTGTACACAGTGCCCCAGTATTCCTGAACCGGTTGCAGTTGCTTCTTTTGCTTCCAGGATACAGGCACCTGCTCCATCAGAAAAGATCATGCTGTCACGGTCATATACATCCAGTACGCGTGATAAGGTTTCTGTACCGATCACCAGGCATTTTTTGGCGATACCGGCTTTAAAAAAACTATCAGCCTGGATAACTCCCTGCACCCACCCGGGACAACCAAATAAAATATCGTATGGGATACAGGAAGGATTCTTGATTTTCAGCGTGTGCTTGATCCGCGATGCCAGGGCAGGCATAGCATCCGTTTGGATGGTGTGCTTGATCACATTCCCGAAATTATGTGCACAAATGATCTGGTCGATCGTTTCCGGGTCGCAGCCGGCATCATCAATGGCCCTTTGAGCCGCTATCGCTGCCATATCAGAAGATTCCATATTGTTAGGCGCATAGCGGCGTTCTTCAATACCTGTTATTTTTTTGAATTTTTCGACTATGATATGAGGCTCTATTTCCAGGGCAGTATTGTCTTCTGCATAAAAATTATGGCTGGCAAAATCACGGTTCGTTTTTACAAAATCAGGTATATAACTCCCGGAACCAGTTATTACGGTAGAACATGAATTCTGCATAAAAAAATTTAAGGCTTTTAAAATGGGCAGGCAATCATCAAATATAAAGTTACCCAAAAATCAAAACGTAAACAATAATTTTATTTAACGCATGTGGATGTTCATGGACAATTTCAACGATCACCACTGTAATTACCGTGCCTTTATTGTAAACTATTCCCGGCCGGCAATTCCATTATAGTTATTTAAAAAAATACCAGGCGGGCGGGGTTACGTTTTTAATTATCCATGCAATATAAACAGGCAATTAAATAATGATTTTCATAAAGATCAAAACCAATCCTGCTTTTCCGGTTACATTTTGAAATAAAATGGTTCAAATAACATCATTACAACTGAGACTGTTGCCTATTCATTAACCTTTGGAATTAGCAAAAGATACTTATATCCAACCGGCGATCCGGTATAATTCAATTAATATATACAAGTTATTTAATATAAAATTGCCTGTAAATAAATGGCACTCACAGAGAATAATTAAATAATCGCCTCAATTAGCATTAAACCACTATATTTGCACATTATTAATACAATACAAATTTAAAAATGGACACTAAACAACAAGGCACCGTTAAGTTTTTCAATTCTGAAAAAGGATTCGGTTTTATCAAACACAATGACTCAAACAAAGAAACTTTCGTTCACGTAAGTGGATTAATCAGCGATATTAAAGAAGGCGACAGCGTTGAGTTCGATTTGCAGGAAGGCAAAAAAGGAATGAACGCAGTTAATGTACAGGTTGTAGGATAATTCCTGAACATCAAAAGTTTACAGGGCTATTCATTTATGAATAGCCCTTATTTTTTGCAGGTATGCCTGAAAAACTTAAAGTTTTTACAAAAAACCGAACAAAACAGTATCATATCCTGTTTAATGATATTTTTACGACAAATTAAAATACATAGATGAAGCTTCTTTATTTCATATTTACCTTCCTCCTCGTGGCCGGTTTTTCTTTTGCACAACCGATGTCAAATAACGGAACATCTGGCGGCAAAATAAAACTTAACAATGACCAGGCGATTACTATTGAAAGTACAACAGATATAGAAGCCAGTTTTTCCATGGGCATGGAGATGGTCAGCAAATCAGCCGTTCAAAATTCGCTGCTTGTAAAAAACAGTACGGATAACCAGTATACGATCAGCAATACATTTACCAGGATCAAGGCAAACCTGATGATGATGGGACAGCCCTATAATTATGATTCAGAAAATAAAGAATCGAATAACGGGGATATGGCGAAAATTTTTGACAATACACTGAATAATCCTGTTGACGTCATTGTTGACAAAAAAACGGGTAAAGCAGTAACAGAAAAGAAAACCATTAAGAAAAAAGATGCAGACGGATCAAACCCCGCAACAGACCTGATGAAAATGTTTTCAGACAATTCTGATGAAGGAATTGTTTCCGGTGCTTTTGAAGTTATCCCGGCCGGCAGGAATATCGGTGACAGCTGGTCTGATACAACCAGTGAAAAAGACATGAAAATGATCCGTAAATATACCCTAAACGCCATTTCAGGGAATGAATCAACAATACTCCTGGATGCAGAAACCAAAGCAGTGAACAAACTTGATTTCCAGGGGATGGAATTTGAGATCAAAAGTGTTACGAAAACAAAAGGTGAGATCATTGCTGATATCAATACTGGGCTCGTTAAAAAAAGGACTTCCAGTTCAGATATTACCGGTACCATTCAAATGATGGGGCAGGATATGCCGATCAGTGCCAAAGTTGTATCTTCCGGCACTTATAAATGATCAGGACTGTTTCTTTGACAACAGTTTATTATATCCGAATGCAGTCAGCAGGCAGATACCCCCGATTATCCACCATAAATTATTAAACCCGGTTGCATATGCGATCTGTGTTCCGGTTGCACTGCCAATTACCTGGGCAGCACTCCATGCCATGGTATAATAACCGGCATATTGCCCGCGGTTACCTTCCGTACTCCGGGAAATATAATATGAATTCATAAACGGCATTGAAACCATTTCGGCAACGGTGATCAGTAACATGGAAACAGTGGCTATTACAAAACCATTGATGAATGAAATATTGAGGATAAAAAATGAAACCGCCATAATAACGGTACCATAAGCCATAAGGCGGAGGTATGGCTTTGTACCTTCCAGTTTAAAAACGATCACCATTTCAAATAGTGCAATGATGATCCCGCTCATGGCCATTAATATACCTATCCAAAATTCGTTGATATGAAGTCCCTCCTTAAAATATAAAGGCACGGTGGTAAACAATTGAAAGAAGCAAATGGAAAATAAAATCTGCAGCCCGATAAACAGCATAAAGGTTTTATCGGCCCACGCCGGCTTTGCCTTTACCGTTGTTTTTGCAGAAATTTTCTTTTGCTGTGCCAGGCTCACCTTTGGCAAAAGCCACAATAATAAAAAGGCCGCGGATATGTTTGTAAATCCATCAACCCAGAATAACAAATGGTAATTGACAGATGCCAGTAAACCTCCCAACGCACCCCCTACACCCCAGCCCAGGTTGATGGCAAGGCGCACAATGGAAAAAGCCTGGGTGCGGTTTTCCGGGTTACTGTAATGTGCAATGGCCGTTGCATTGGCCGGCCGGAATGATTCATTGACCATACTCAGAAAAAAAGTACATACACAAATGGAAAGGTAGGTATTCATCAATCCGAGAACAATGAACAAAACACCACCGCAAAACAAAGCAAAGAACTGGGTATAATAAAAACCAAAACGGTCAGTTATTTTTCCGCCCAGGAAAGCCCCTACCAATGACCCGATCCCATATACAGCCACAACGATACCCGCCTGCCGGGTCGTGTAACCAATATGCTTACAATACAGTGTCATAAAGGGCAGCACCATGGTACCACTGCGGTTAATAAGCATTACAACCGCAAGCAGCCACATGCGGCGGTTGATACCGGCATAGGCATTCCTGTATAAATTAATGGTTGAACTTAACATAAAAAACTGCTGCAAAGATATCTTTATCCATCACTTCATTAACCTTCAATAAAACGGAAGGTTTATTGATTATAATTCAGTGTTTTGGGAATAAGGTCAAACCCGGTTTTAAACAGTTCAGGCGGTTTGGCTAATTTTCGCAATGTGGTATCCATCCATGCCCCGTCGATGTTAATGACCGCGGCAAGCTCATTTCCATTGATCCATAATTCATGTGCCATGCTCCAACGGCTGGTATCTGCATTACACCTGCTTAATTGTAAAGTGATTTCCAGTTCATCTCCGAATTTTATTTCTTTTTTGAAAATGCATTCTTCCCTGAAGATGATGGGACCGATATGATTTTCCATCATAACAGCTGTTGTCATGCCATGTGTAGTTAAGAACCGCATGCGGCAATAAGCGCCAAAATCGTAATACTTTGAATGCAATACATGAAAATTGGGATCGAGGTCTGCCCACCTGATCTCCAGTTTAACTGAATATGATTCCATTTAACCGGATTTTAATATACCTGTAAAATAATACATCCCCGGTGAACCAGGGATGTATTTGTATTTATTTGTACAAAATATCATAATATTCTTTGGCCATCCGGTTACTGTCGAACTGCCATCGCACATCCCGCATGCCGTTCTTCGTTATTTCACGCCATACTTCCGGGTTTTCGTAATACAATGGCAATACCTGGTTTTCCAGGATATCATACAGTTTATCCAGGTCATACTGATCCTGTTCATGAACGCTGATGTTCTCATAATCGATCGGCGGAACAACAAAACCATTATTGCCATGATTAATGAATTCGCAGATCCATCCGTCATGCGTGCTGCAGTTAACAGCGCCATTCATAGCTGCTGTCATACCACTGGTGCCGCTGGCTTCCCGGGGTACCCTTGGATTATTCAACCACAGGTCTGATGCCTGTTTTAACCTTTTGCTCAGGTTCAGTTCATACCCGATACAAACGGCAACGTTATCATATTTCTTACTCAGGTGAACCAGCATGTTAAAATCGGAAATGGCCGGGTAATCAACGGGGTAAGGTTTCCCGGCCCAGATGATCTGAACAGGGTATTTCGGGTTATTCATCAATGCTTCAAATCTTTCTTCGTCCCTGGTGATCAGCTCTGCTCTTTTGTAACCAGCAAAACGGCGGGCCCATACGATGGTAAATACATCCGGGTTAAAAAGTTTGCCGGTTTGATCAGCCACCACATCAAAGGCCCGTTTTTTTAAATATCTTTTGCGGTCAATGAATCCATCTTCATTGTTTGTATCCATAAAGCGGTACAATTGCTTATCAGCCCAGTAATGCCAGTTCTGCGCATTGGTGATCGCTTTAATTTCGCAAATGCCTTCATATTTTTTCCATAGCTTCCGGCTTACTTCGCCATGCAGCTGGCTAACCCCGTTTGCCAGTTTGGCAAAACGCAGTGCAGCCAGTGAGTGATTGAACAGGTCACCTTCCATGCCGGTAATCTTTCTTACATCTTCCAGTTTCATGCCGCAGAAATAACTCATTTTTTCACAAAGAAAAATATCATGCTTTTCGTTTCCTGCCTCTTCGGGTGTATGAGTGGTAAATACCAGGCGTTTTCTTACGTCTTCGATATTTCCGAATTTTTTATACAGGTAAAAAGCCGCACTTACCGCATGTGCTTCGTTCAAATGATACAATTCAGGATCAAAGTTTAAAACATCCATCAGTTTGGCACCCCCAACACCCAGTAAAATGAACTGGGCAACTTTGGTGGCCACATTGGCATCATATAACCGGTGTGTAATGGTTTGGGAAACATAATCGTTTTCGGGCAGGTCGGTACTCAGTAAAAACATCGGGGCCGATTTAAAGGTCTCGGGGTTGAGATACCATACTTTCACCCAAACCGGGTGTTCGTGAATATCGATCTTAAAAGTGATGCCGGTATCTTCCAGGAAATTATAGATCTTTTCATTCCATTGCACCTGCAGGGTCTGGTCCTGGTTCCTGGCCTGGTCGTAATAACCGTATTTCCATAGAATGCCGATACCTACCAGGTTTTGCCTGAGTTCATAGGCGCTCCGCATATGGGAACCGCTTAAAAAACCGAGGCCGCCGCTGTAGATCTTCAATGGCTGGCTCACTGCAAATTCCATGGAGAAATAGGCTACCCGCCTGCTGTATTGTTCATCTATTTCATAGGGAACTTTGAAAGTAGAAAAATTCATAATGGGTCAAGTTGTTTTAAGTCGCAATATTAATGGAAATTTCAGAGAAATGGATATGTAAATAATACACATTATTTGGGGTCAACGATTGCGGTCACTTCAATCTCTATTAACAGATCGTCATTGATCAACCTGGAAACCTCAACCATAGTAGCTGCCGGCCTGGTATCCTTAAAAAATTCAGCATGTGCTTTCCCGGCAGATTCCCATTTTGAAATATCGGTAATGAACATCCTGGTACGTACCACATCGGGCATACCGGCACCGGCCTGCTGCAGGGTCTTTTCAATTTTCTGAAAAATAAAAACGGTTTGTGCATACACATCACCCCGGCCAACCAGTACATCACCATCCATGGCAGTGGTACCGGCCACTTCGATCGTATTGCCAACCTGCACTGCACGGGAATAACCCACCAGGTCTTCCCAGGGCGAACCCGAACTGTATTTCTTACGCATATTGTTACATTGGCACCCAATTTACAGAATGTTGAATGATTTCCTGCCCGATAAATATTTTGAGAATAGGAATAATATTTTTAGTTTTGTCTAAATTTTATTTTCCACAAGTATGCGTTTTACAACCAGCGAAGAAAATTATATCAAAAGCATCTATCACCTGCAGCAGGCCTCCGGCATGGTGAATACAAATTCCCTGGCTGCTGAAATGCAGACCAGGCCGGCATCCGTAACCGACATGCTGAAAAAATTAAAAGCAAAGAAATTACTCCAGTATGAGCGGTACAAAGGATTCAGGCTAAGTGAGTCCGGGAAAAAAGCAGCGCTGGATGTGGTACGCAAGCACCGGCTTTGGGAATATTTTTTGGCAGAACATTTAAAATTCGACTGGGACAAGGTACACCCCATTGCAGAGGAACTGGAACACATCAGCAGTGATGAACTGGTACAAAGGCTCGATAATTTTTTGGGCAACCCGTCTTTTGACCCGCACGGAGACCCGATCCCCGACCGGAATGGAAAGATCCCGGTCATTAACCAGTTAAGTCTTCCGGATATTCCATTAAAGAAAACAGTTACGGTAAGTTCTGTCAGCAACCAGTCTGCACAAATGCTGGAAATGCTGAAACATTATCATATCGCATTGGGTACCCGGGTAACGGTACTCAACCATTTTGAATTTGACGGTTCACTGGAAATAAAGGTTTTAAAACACAGCCCCTGCATCATCAGTGAACCCGTTGCTAAAAATATATTTGTACATTATGTTCAGTAAAAAAAACGATGACGCATCCTTAAGCGAGGTGCATGAAACCGTAGATACCACCGGTTCAAAAAAAGGATGGAGAAGGATATTTTCCTTTTTAGGGCCTGCCTACCTGGTGAGTGTTGGGTATATGGACCCGGGCAACTGGGCCACCGACCTGGCAGGAGGAAGCAAGTTTGGATATACGCTTATCTGGGTTTTACTGATGAGCAACCTGATGGCCATGCTGCTGCAGGGACTTTCGGCAAGATTGGGAATTGTGAGGGGAAGAGACCTTGCACAGGCTAACAGGGAAACCTATCCCAAACCCGTGAATTTTATTTTGTACCTGTTGGCAGAAATTGCCATTGCAGCAACTGACCTTGCTGAAGTACTGGGCATGGCGATCGGCATTCAATTGTTAACCGGTTTGCCGTTGGTTTGGGGTGTATCCATTACCGTGCTTGATACTTTTTTATTGCTCTACCTGCATCGCCTGGGTATCCGGAAAATGGAGGCATTTATCATATCCCTTGTTGGCGTGATC
>CAZBIK010000171.1:0-7782 GCA_964491955.1 uncultured Ferruginibacter sp. | reverse complement strand
GCTGTACAGGTAACCGGTAGGGTTATTTGGATTGCAGATAACGACCGCTTTGGTTCTTGCAGTAATGGCTTTTTCAAATTCCTCAATGGCGGGCAGTGCAAAACCCGTTTCAATGGATGATGTGATGGGGACCACTGTAACTCCGGCTTCCACGGCAAAGCCGTTGTAATTGGCATAAAACGGTTCAGGAATGATCACTTCATCACCGGCATCCATACAGGCCATAAAACCAAAGATGATGGCTTCGCTGCCGCCGGTAGTGATGATGATCTGCTCAGCGGTGAGTTCGATGCCAACCGTTTTGTAATACTGCACCAGTTTTTTTCGGTAGCTTTCATTGCCGGCACTATGGCTGTATTCAAGTACTTTAAAATCACTGTGGCGAACGGCATCCAGGCAGGCCGGCGGTGTTACAATATCGGGCTGGCCGATATTTAAATGAAATACTTTGGTGCCCCTCTTTTTTGCAGCTTCTGCATAGGGCACTAATTTACGAATGGGGGATGCAGGCATCTGGATGCCGCGGTTACTGATGGTTAACATGCTGCAAATATAATGTGATTTCCGTCATGCTGAGGAACGAAGCATCTTATACTTAATTCATATTTTGGTTGAGATGCTTCGTACCTCAGCATGACAGTAGCAGCCGAATAAATGTGCAGATAACATCACCAAATTGTAATTGACTAATTTTGCGGCAATATGCAACTCTTTACTACCGAAAGCCGGATCATTATTACCTGCAGCAACCGTTTATCGCCCTGGCTTCAACTGGAAGTTACGGCCCTGGGTTATAAACCCGAAAGGGTCTTTAAAACAGGGGTTGAGCTGAAAGGGACCTTGCAGGATTGTATCCGGCTGAACCTGAACCTGCGATGTGCCAGCCAGGTATTGTTTTCTTTAAAAGAATTTAATGCCGGTAATGCTGATGACCTGTATAGAACGCTGATCGATCACCCCTGGGAAGATATTTTAACGGTAGATGGCTATTTTTCAATCAGCAGCAATGTTGATAATCCTACCATCAATAATTCCTTATTTGCAAATGTGAAGGTAAAGGATGCTATTGTTGACCGGTTTAGAAATAAGACAGGAGAGCGCCCCAACTCAGGTCCTGAACTGGATAAAACGGTAATACATTTATATTGGAAAGAATCGCTGGCCGAAATTTTTATTGACACTTCCGGTGAAACCTTATCCAAACACGGTTACCGGAAAATACCGGGCAGGGCACCCATGCTGGAATCACTGGCAGCAGCAACTTTGCTGGCAACAAAATGGGACCGGAAATCTACATTCATCAATCCCATGTGTGGCTCTGCAACGGTTGCTATTGAAGCGGTATTACTGGCTACCAACCGAAAGCCGGGGTTGCTGCGTTTTAACTATGCCTTTATGCATCTTGCCGGTTATAAAGAAGAGATGTACAATACCGAGTTTAAAAAACTGGAAAAGCAGGTCATTGATGTGCCGGGATTAAAAGTGATCGCTACCGATATCAGTGAAGATGCCATCAACATTTCAAAAGTGAACGCAGGCATTGCAGGTGTTGAAGAATATATTGAATTTGCTGTTTGTGATTTTGAAGATACCCCCATTCCCGAAGGAGAAAGCGGGGTTATTTATTTTAACCCGGAGTACGGTGACCGTCTGGGGGTGGAGGCCGAACTGGAAATTACGTATGGCCGTATCGGTGATTTTTTAAAGAAGAAATGCAAGGGTTACTTCGGCTATATTTTTACCGGTAACCTGGAATTGGCCAAAAAGATCGGCCTTAAACCAAGCCGCCGGATCGAATTTTATACCAGTAAGATCGATTGCCGTTTGCTGGAGTATGAGTTATATAGCGGGAGCAGGGAGAAGCGGGAAGCTTGAGTCCGGAGTCAGGAGTCGGGAGTGGAGCTTTTATTAAGAAGCAGAAAGTTATAATTCATGCGGTTCATACTCCCGACTCATAATTCACGATTCCTTATTCCTGATATACACCAGTTTTATCCCTGCTTTATCCGTTTCCCGTTTATCAATTTCAAATTGTGATGAGGATTTGATCAGTGGAGTTAATTTTTGAAATCCATAATTCCTGGGGTCGAAGTTGGGTTGTTTTTTCAGAATGAGGTTACCCACATCTCCTAAAAATGCCCAGCCGTTCTCATCTGCCAGGTCATTGATGGTGTGTGCAATTAATTTCAGCGTTTCCTTATTGAGTTTATCAACAACGGGTTTGGTTGAAGGTTTGCTGGTCTTTGTTCTTACAATATTTGCTTCCTCTGCTTCAAAAACCGGGATGATCTCCATGTAAATGAACTTATCGCAGGCCACGATAAAGGGGTTGGGCGTTTTTTTCTGGCCTATGCCGAATACTTTCATACCTGCTTCACGTAACCGGGTTGCCAGGCGGGTAAAATCGCTGTCGCTGCTGATGATGCAGAACCCGTCTACCTTACCCGAATACAGGATATCCATGGCATCTATGATCAGTGCGCTGTCGCTGCTGTTTTTTCCGCTGGTATAACTGTATTGCTGAATGGGAGTGATGGCATTTTCCAGCAGCACATTCTTCCAGCCGCTGACAGTGGGCCTGGTCCAGTCGCCGTAAATTCGTTTAAAAGTAGGCGTTCCGTACTTGGTAATTTCTTCCATCACGCCTTTAACGTTACTGTAAGGCACATTGTCGGCATCTATTAAAACCGCAAGGCGGATATCTTTTTGTATTTCCATATCGTTATTCTTGTTGTACACAAGATAAATCTTTTTTCATCAGCGGCACAGCAGGTATTTTACGGAAATTACCTTTCATACCTGCTAAAGGGTAATTCAACCACATTTTTAACCATTTGGTTAAAATTAATTTGCTGATTCGAAATCCTGCCTTACATTTGTAAAATTAACCAAATGGTTAAATATTGATATGAAACGAAAAGATAAAAATACTGAGCAGGTGATATTGCAAACGGCCCGGAAAATTTTCATACAAAAAGGGCTGGCAGGAGCCCGTATGCAGGATATAGCCGACCAGGCCGGTTTCAATAAAGCATTGGTGCATTATTATTTTACGTCTAAGGAAAAACTGTTTGACCTGGTTTTTGAACAGGAGATGAGTAATTTATTCAGTAACCTGGTAGGCATCATGTCTGCCGACCTGCCCCTGTTTAAAAAAATTGAAAATATTGTTTCGCTGGATATTGACCGGCTAACCCAGTTTCCGGGCCTGCCCATTTTTGTGCTGAATGAAATGAGCAGAAATCCTGATGTGATATTAAAAAGGGTTAAAAAAATACCGGTTCAAAAAGTTATGGATGGTTTTCAAAAACAGATCAACAGCGAAATAAAAAAAGGCACCATTAAAAAGATAACTGCAGACCAGTTATTCATCAATATCCAGTCACTCTGTATTTTCCCTTTCATAGCACGGCCTATGATCAAAGGCCTGTTACAGCTTGACGACAAAACATACCTGGCCATGATTGAAAAGCGGAAAACAGAAGTTGCACAATTCATCATCAGTGCTATTAAAGCTTAATCATTTTTGAGATAAGATCAACTGATAACAATTATTTTATGAATATTAAACACTTCTTCATTTTCTGTTTGCTTTTTAGCAATCAGCAATCGATCGCACAGGATAAACCCGTTCTCACACTGGAACAGTGTTATGCATTTGCCGCTACCAATTCGCCATTGGCACAGCAAAAGGCTTTGACGATCACTGCAGGTAACCTGGCAGAAAAAAATCAAAACCTGAAATGGCTGCCACAGGTTGATCTGAATGCGCAGGCAACTTACCAGTCGGAGGTAACATCGTTCCCGGTAAAACTCCCGGGCGTAACCGTGGATGAGCTGAGTAAGGACCAGTACAAAGGAACCCTTGAAATTGTTCAGTCCATTTATGACGGGGGGGTGATCAGCGGGCAAAAAAAACTGCAGCAGATCATAACCGGTATTGAAAGCCAGAAAGTGGAAGTTGACCTGTATCAACTGAGATCAAAAGTGAACAGTTATTTCTTTACTGCTTTACTGATGGAAGAAAATACGGCTTTAATGAATATTGTAAAGGAAGATCTCAATAATAACATAAAAAAAGTTTCGGCACAGGCGGCAAACGGGATTGCTACCAACAGCCAGGTGGATGTTTTACAGGCCGAACTGTTGAAAGCATCGCAAAAGATCATTGAATTCAATGCAGTTAAAAAAGGAGCCGTTCAAATGCTGGAAATACTCACCGGTACTGCGATTGCTGAAAATACGTCCTTTATAAAACCATCCGGTTCCGCTGATATTGCAGAAGTGACAATTGTTCGCCCCGAATTGAAATTATTTGACTTTCAAAAGCAACAGTTTCAGCAGCAAAGTAAGCTGATCAACGCCAGGTCTAACCCAAAGTTTTCCCTGTTTACCAATGGAGGATACGGCAGGCCGGGACTGAACCAGTTAAAAAACGAATTCCAGTGGTTTTATATGGGTGGCGTAAAACTCAGCATTCCCATTATGAGCCATTTTACCAAACAGAATGAAAAGAACCTGGTTAAAATACAGGAACAAATTGTAGATATACAAAAGGAAAACTTTTTAAACAGCAACCGTCAGTTACTGGTTCAGCAAAAGAACGAAGTTGAAAAATACCGCCAATTGGTTACTACTGATGCGGAGATCGTTCTATTGCGGACAAAGATCAAAGAAAATGCAGCTTATAAACTGGAAAACGGGATCATTACTTCCACAGATTACATCACCGAACTGAATGCCGAAAACCAATCCATGCTGAATCAAAAGCTGCATGAGATACAATGGCTGCAGGCCCGGTATAATTATCAACTCATACTCGGAAAATAAAATACTTCAAATTAATAAACATGAGATCCATTTTTAAAAAAATACTGCTGCCAATTGCTGCCAGCGGGTTTATTTCCTGTAATAACGGGAATGGTAAATATGATGCCACCGGAACTTTTGAAGCCGATGAAATCATTGTTTCGGCAGAAGCAACCGGCAAAATATTGCAATTGCTTGTAGAAGAGGGTGCAAACCTTGTCAAGGATTCTGTTGTAGGAAAGATCGATCCTTCTGCCATTGAATTGCAGAAAGACCAGGCATCATCAACTGTAAATGCACTACAGCAAAAAACAAATGATGCGGCTCCTCAGGTAAATATTCTGCAGGCGCAATTCCAACTTCAGAACAAACAGATCGCTGTGTACAATGAGCAATTGAAAACCCTGCAAAAGGAACAGCAGCGTTATCAAAAACTGGTTGCAGCAGATGCCGTGCCTGCCAAACAACTGGATGATATCAACGGGCAGGTAAATGTTTTAAAAGAACAGATCGCAGCAGCGAAAACCCAGTTGCTGGTCCTGCAAAGCCAGATCAGTGCACAGCGGCAGGTTGTAGCCATACAAAACCGCGGTATCCTCAGTGAAAAAGATCCTATGGAAAAAAAGATCGCACAGATCCAGGATCAGCTGAACAAAACGGTTATTATTAATCCTGTTACCGGTACAGTACTGACAAAATATGCGGATGAAAATGAATTTACTGCTGCCGGGAAAGCTTTATACAAAATTGCCGACCTGAAGACAATGAAACTGAGGGCCTATATCACCGGTGATCAGCTGGCCCAGGTAAAATTAAACCAACCTGTTACAGTGTTGGTTGATGACGGCAAAGGAAAATCGAGGGAATTAAATGGAATCATCAGCTGGATATCCGATAAAGCAGAGTTCACTCCTAAAACCATACAAACAAAAGATGAACGGGCAAACCTGGTATATGCCATGAAAGTGAATGTGGTGAATGACGGGTACTTAAAAATCGGAATGTACGGCGAAGTCGTATTTTAAAAAATATCCGTATGCATGCAATTCTGGTAAATAATATTGTAAAGACCTACGGTGCCAAAAAGGAAGTCATTAAGGCGCTGGATGATGTTTCTTTTGATGTGCAGCAGGGAGAGTTATTTGGCATCATAGGGCCTGACGGTGCCGGCAAAACTTCCCTGTTCAGGATATTGACCACGTTGCTTTTACCGGAACAGGGCAGTGCTGCTGTTGATGGATTTGATGTGGTAAAAGATTACAAAGAGATCCGCAAACGGGTTGGTTATATGCCCGGAAAATTTTCCCTGTACCAGGATCTGACCGTGGAAGAAAACCTGGAATTCTTTGCAACCATCTTCAATACCAGTATCAAAGCAAATTATGACCTGGTAAAAGATATTTATGTACAGATAGAACCTTTTAAGGACAGGCGAGCAGGAAAATTATCGGGTGGCATGAAACAGAAACTGGCATTGTGCTGTGCACTCATTCATAAACCTGCTGTGTTGTTTTTGGATGAACCAACTACCGGTGTTGATGCCGTGTCAAGAAAAGAATTCTGGGTGATGCTGAAAGATCTGAAAAAGCAGGGCATTACGATTTTGGTTTCTACCCCGTATATGGATGAAGCTTCCATGTGCGACAGGGTTGCCCTGATGCAGTCAGGTAAGATCATGAGCATCGATACACCGGAAAATATCATCAGCAATTTTAAAAAACCGGTATGGTCTGTCCGCGCTGATGAAATGTACCGGCTATTGAAGGACCTGAAACAATATCCCAATACAGAAAGTTGCAACAGCTTTGGCGAATTTCATCACCTGGTTCTAAAAAATGATGACCCGGATCAGCATAAAATATTGAACTACCTGGAGGAGCATGAACATAAAAACATCAGCATTAGACCAACGAAACCAAATATTGAAGATTGTTTTATGCAACTGATGGAGCATCATTAAAAAAACTAATAATAAGATGATGAAAGAAAATTCTTTTATAAAGCAAGATTTATGTTAAGCTTTTGTTCAGAAGGTTGTCAGGGTGAGCTTGTCGAACCCGGTGCATTAAAATAATCCCGCCTTCGACAAGCTCAGGCTGACAGCCCTTAAGTTTAAAAGCGAGGTTTTAGAATTCATGTTATCAATAAAGTACCAAAGGCAGTAATTTAAAAGAGCCTTAAAGGATTGAAAATATTAATTATGAAGGAAACCGTTATAAAAGTAGATCAGCTGACAAAAAAATTTGGCGACTTCATTGCCACCAACCAGATCTCATTTGAAGTAGCAAAGGGAGAAATATTTGGTTTCCTGGGTGCCAACGGAGCCGGTAAAACAACCGCCATGCGCATGCTTTGCGGATTATTGATCCCCACATCGGGATCGGCTACGGTAGCCGGTTTTGATGTGTATAAGGAAACAGAGCATATCAAACAAAACATTGGCTATATGAGCCAGAAATTTTCACTGTACGAAGACCTGACGGTTAAGGAGAACATCCGCTTTTATGCAGGCATATATGGGATGAGCAGATCAGCTATAAAAGAAAAAATGACTGTCTTACTGGAACAATTGCAATTAACAGGTGAAGAAAACAGCCTCGTAAGATCATTGCCGCTGGGCTGGAAACAAAAACTGGCTTTTTCGGTAGCCATTTTACATGAGCCCAGGATCGTTTTTTTAGATGAACCAACAGGCGGTGTTGATCCTGTAACCAGGAGAGAGTTTTGGAATTTAATTTACCAGGCAGCTGAAAAAGGCATTACCGTTTTTGTGACCACACATTATATGGATGAGGCGGAGTATTGCAACAGGGTATCTATAATGGTGGATGGAAAAATAGAGGCATTGGATACTCCACATAATTTGAAAACAACATTCAATGCAGCCTCCATGGATGAAGTGTTTTTACAATTGGCCCGGGGAGCAAAAAGAACCGCAGATTAAAAAAAAGATGAAACAATTTATCATATTCG
>CAZBIK010000170.1:0-7800 GCA_964491955.1 uncultured Ferruginibacter sp. | reverse complement strand
ATTGATAAACCAGGAAAAATTCGATGCCTATGGGGTAAATGATTATGGTATCGATTACAGGAAGATCAAACTGAGATTTGAAGTAAAAGTTTTATATGCATTAAAGTGATCCGGGTTTAAGGCCACTACAAAATTTCGTAAAAAGAAAAAATGTCAGCATTACAAAAGTTTCTTAAATTTTTGTAATGCTTGCCGTGGCCAGACACCTAAACATTATCTTTACACTTCAAATTTTAAGTGTGAAAAAAATACTTTCGTTTTTTCTTTTTACCGGGATGTTATTAACTGCAAAAAGCCAGTCCATTGCCCAGGTAAAAAAGATACTGGACACCAGCCAAAACCCTGTTGGCTATGTAAAATATGTGCTTAAGAAAAGATTTTTTATTGATACGGTAACCGTGGTTAGCACGGCCCAGTTCATGGGCAAAGCCGACAGCCTCGCCTATCACGGTAAAACAGGTAAAACATACGGTCCTTTTAAGAAAGAAAATATCCTGGTAAAGATTTTAATGAAGGCACCCAATACATTTTATCATGTAAAACATATTCTGATCGATACCTCCGTTTTTGACAAAGGTTTTGCAGAATCACTGGCCGATACTATTCTGGCTAAATTAAAAGCCGGTACCACTACATTTGCAGCACAGGCCGGTATTTACAGTGCCGATTATGAATCTGCAGCCAAAGGCGGAGACCTGGGCTGGTTTATAAAAGGGGTCATGCTGCCGCAAATGGATAAAGAACTTACCAAACGCAAAAAAGGGGAACTGTTTAAGGTCTGGTCATCATCAGGTTTGCATATTGTAACCATTGCAGACAATCCAAAAGAAGATACAGGCTATGCTTTGCTGTTGCGGGTTATTTTATAAAGTATTCCAGTGCCAGTTCATAACCCTTCAATCCCAAACCGCTGATTACGCCCCTGGCCTTCCCGGAAACATGAGACAGTTTCCTGAATTCTTCCCTGCCAAATATATTGGAGATATGTACTTCAATTACCGGTGTGGTAATGGCTGCTACCGCATCGCCAATGGCTATGGATGTATGTGTATAACCACCCGGATTAAATATGATCCCATCAGCACTAAAACCTACCCGCTGTATCTCATTGATCAACTCGCCTTCCACATTACTTTGAAAATAAGATATTTCGATGTTGGCGTATTTATCCTTTAAAGTATTTAGATAATTTTCGAAAGATTCTCCTCCATAGATATCCACTTCCCTTTTGCCGATAAGGTTTAAGTTAGGACCGTTGATGATTGCGATTTTCATGACACCCCAAACCCCTAAAGGGGCTTTTAAAGCTTTTAGTTAAATAATAACCTGCAAAATAGGAAAGAGTTTTGATTAATGAACTCCAAAGTTCCCCCTTCCCTTCGACTATCGCTCAGGACTGGCGGAGGGGGCTTCTATAAGATTTATAAACTCATCAAACAAATACCTGCTGTCATGCGGGCCCGGTGTAGCTTCGGGATGGTACTGCACCGAAAAAGCTTTTTTATTTTTTATCCGGATCCCCTCAATACTGTCGTCGTTTAAATTAACATGCGTGATCTCAATATGGGCATTTGCCTTAACTGCTTTTGGATCTACTCCAAAACCATGGTTCTGTGTTGTAATTTCTGATTTACCGCTGATGATATTTTTAACCGGGTGGTTTAAGCCGCGGTGGCCATGGTGCATTTTAAAAGTAGGAATATCATTGGCCAATGCCAGTAACTGGTGTCCAAGGCAAATACCAAACAGGGGTTTATCAGCAGCTAAAATCTGTTTTACTGTTTTAACGGCATAATCCATCGGTGCCGGGTCTCCGGGCCCATTGCTGATAAAATACCCATGGGGTTTAAACTTCTCCAGTTCTTCAAAACCTGTTTTGGCATTATGCACTTTTACATAAGCGCCACGCTCAACCAGGCAGTTCAAAATATTTTTCTTGATACCAAAATCGAGTACGGCAATACGCAGGTCACTTTTCTCATCACCCAAAAAATAGGCTTCGGTGGTGCTTACTGCAGATGCCAGTTCCAGCCCATCCATGGAGGGCACGGCCTTTAAAGTTTTCTTAAGCTGTTCAACATCCGGGGTATCGGATGATATGATACAGTTCATGGCACCCTGCGTACGGATATGGGCTACCAATGCCCGGGTATCAATGCCGTCAATGGCAACCACACCCTGCGCTTCGAAATATTCCTGCAAAGAAGCATCGGCCATGAACCGGCTGTATTTTTCTTCCAGGTTCCGTCCGATAACTGCTTTCACCTTTACACTGTCACTCTCCACATCCACGGCTTTTACGCCATAGTTGCCGATATGTACACTGTTCATGATCAGCACCTGGCCGTAATAACTGGGATCGGTAAATACCTCCTGGTAACCGGTCATACCGGTATTAAAACATATTTCACCGGTGGCTGTTCCGGTCTTTCCAAAAGCAGTACCATTGAAAATGGTCCCGTCTTCTAAAATTAAAATGGCTGGGATTGTCTTGTTGTCAGGCATGTATTAGAAAGGTTTAGCAAAGAAACGTATAGAATACGGTATTGAACAAAAAAATTTCTCACAATTTATGCGCCAGACTGTATTTTTTATGCGTCTTGACGGTTTTAAACCGTCTGACGCATAAAAAAAGCTCCGATAAAAATATCGGAGCTTATATAAACTGTTAGTTTCAAATTATAGTGAGCGAAGTCGAATAGTGAGCGAAGCCGAACTATGCTTTTTCTTCTGTTGCTGCGTCAGTAGCAGCTTCTGTTGTGGTTTCAGTCACAACTTCTGCATCAGTGATGGCAGCTTTCTTTTTAGCTCCACCTGCACGGCGGGTTTTCTTAGCCGGTTCAGCAGCTGTACCGATCCCTTTACCGTAAACTTCATTAAAGTCAACCAGTTCGATCATGGCAATTTCTGCATTATCGCCGGTTCTGGCACCCAACTTGATGATGCGGGTATAACCACCGGGGCGGCCTGCAACCTTTGGTGCAACAACAGTAAACAATTCTTTAACCGCAGCTTTATCATTCAGGTAGCTGAACACAATACGGTGATTGTGCATGATGACCTCCTTGCTTTCGGTGTTCTTTGTTTTGGTGATCAGTGGCTCAATGTAAGTACGTAAAGCCTTTGCTTTAGCCAATGTGGTTGTAATTCTTTTGTGTGTAATTAACTGGCATCCTAAATTCATGAACAGGGCTTTCCTGTGTGAAGCGGTTCTGCTCAGTTTGTTGCCTTTTTTTCCGTGACGCATGACATTTTAGTTTTTGTTTTCGCTTACACCGTGTCAGGAATTGTAAGCTACTTATGTTATAAAGTCTCCAAAGTTACCCTTCAGGGGGGGGAGGGGGTTTTTACTCGTCGTCCATCTTAAGCTTGCTCAGGTCCATTCCAAAGCTCAATCCTCCTTCGTGCAGCACCTGCTCAATTTCACTTAAAGATTTCTGGCCGAAGTTCCTGAACTTCATCAGGTCTTCCTGCTCGTATTGTACCAGTTCGCTCAATGAATTGATCTTGGCAGCTTTCAGGCAGTTGAAGGCACGTACAGAAAGATCCAGGTCTTCCAGTGGTGTCTTCAAAACTTTGCGCAACTGTAAGGTTTGTTCATCTACAAGGTCTTCTTTCTTATCTTCCTTGGTATCAAAGGTGATGTTCTCATCGGTGATGATCATCAGGTGCTGTATCAGGATACGGCTGGCCTGCTTCACAGCATCTTCAGGATGAATAGTACCATCGGTAACCACTTCCATGATCAGTTTTTCAAAATCCGTACGCTGCTCCACACGGGTATTCTCAATCGCGTATTTTACGTTCTTGATGGGTGTGTAAATGGCATCAACGGGAATATAACCAAAGTGTGAATTCTTTTCTTTATTCTCTTCTGCTGGCACATAACCACGGCCTTTGCCGATGGTGATCTCAATATCCAGTTTGGCACTGCTGTCCATGGTACAGATCAGCAGTTCGGGGTTCATCACTTCAAAAGTAGGTGAAGCCTCACCGATCATACCGGCTGTGAATTCTGTTTTATTTTTCAATGAAAGGGTAACTTTCTCTACACTGGCATCATGCTCAGCTTTGTTCTTGATACGTACCTGCTTCAGGTTTAAAATGATCTCGGTTACGTCTTCCGTTACACCTTTAAGGGTAGCAAACTCATGGTCGGCACCGGCAATATTGATACCTATAATGGCATAACCTTCCAGTGAATTCAGCAACACCCTGCGGAGTGAGTTACCAATAGTTACACCATATCCCGGTTCAAGCGGGCGGAATTCGAAGATGGCTTCAAACTCGGTTGCTTTCTGAAGAACGATTTTATCTGGCTTAACAAAATTTAAAATTCCCATTTGTATTTTGTTGTTTTAATGTTTAAAATTTTTATGTACTTCCCTGAAGTGATCTTCATCAGTATTATTACTTAGAATACAATTCCACGATCAGTTGCTCCTTGATATTTTCAGGAACACTTTCTCTTTCAGGATAAGTGATAAAAGTACCTTTAGAATCAGATTCATTCCACTCCAGCCAGTTAAACTTGGCGTTCTTCCCGCGTAAATTACCGGAGATGGATGCATTGGCTGCACTTTTATTCTTTAAACCGATCACATCGCCTGCTATACAACTGTAAGAAGGTATATTAAGTACTTCACCATTTACGGTAATGTGTTTGTGCGATACCAGCTGGCGTGCAGCCTGGCGGCTTGGGGCAATACCCATGCGGAATACAACATTATCCAAACGGGCTTCCAGCAATTTGATCAGGTTTTCACCGGTAACACCTTTACGGCGTGCAGCTTCATCAAATGTTTTGCGGAATTGTTTTTCAAGCAAACCGTAGGTGTACTTTGCTTTCTGCTTTTCTCTTAACTGTAAAGCATATTCGCCTAAAGTCTTGCGTTTGCGGTTTGCACCGTGCATTCCCGGGGGATTGCTGTTCTTGGTTAACCATTTTCCATTACCTGTAATGAGCTCTCCGAAGATCCTGGAGATTTTTGTTTTGGGGCCTGTGTAGCGTGCCATAATTGTTATCGTGGTCTTTTAGTGACGATGCATCATTATAAAGACCTTTAAAATGAATAATGCACCCTGTTATTAATGGATAATTGTATAATTGATAACGGATAATTTCTTCATTATTAATTATCCATTATTTCATTATCAATTATTAAACTCTTCTTTTCTTTGGAGGCCTGCAACCATTGTGTGGCAGCGGCGTAACATCTTTGATCATGTTGATCTCTATGCCGTTTTGAGATAAAGAACGGATAGCGCCTTCACGGCCTGAACCCGGACCTTTCACAAATACATCCACTCTTTTTAAACCTGCATCCAGTGCTGTTTTAGCTGCATCGGCTGCGGCCATCTGGGCTGCATAAGGCGTGTTCTTCTTGGAACCCCTGAACCCCATTTTACCGGCGCTGCTCCAGCTGATAACCTGGCCCTGCTTGTTGGTTAAACTGATGATGATGTTGTTGAAACTTGCAGTAATGTGTGCGTCGCCGTAGCTGTCAACCTTTACTACTCTTTTTTTAGCGGCTGCTTTAGCGCCTTGTGCTTTTGCCATAATTTGTACTAGATAGGTAATCTTTAAAAAATGTTATCCCGGTATTTTACCGGGACTGAACCAACCCTCCTGCTGACTTCTTAGCGATCCGGTATTGATTCAATTAATTGAAGCCTGTATTAATTTGCACATTTGCACATTTGCAAATCCGCACATTATTTAGTTACTTTCTTCTTACCTGCAACTGTCTTACGCTTACCTTTCCTTTGACGGCTGTTGGTGCGTGTACGTTGTCCGCGAACGGGCAGTCCTTTACGGTGGCGCAATCCGCGGTAACAGGCAATATCCAGCAAACGTTTGATGTTCATCTGGGTTTCGCTGCGCAAAGCACCTTCTGTTTTGAACTCGTTGTTGATCACATTACGGATGGCAGTTTGCTCATCATCATTCCACTCATTCACTTTTTTACCGTAATCGATTCCTGCTTTGTCCAAAATGTACTGGGCAGTAGAACGGCCAATTCCGTAAATGTAGGTAAGGCCAACTTCGCCTCTTTTGTTTTTTGGTAAATCTATACCGGCAATACGAGCCATAATTCAGTTTATTTTATTTTTAGTTTATTTTCACTTGAGTCATTAAGTCATTGGTCATTATTAATGACTTAATTTCTAATGACAAATTTTATCCCTGCTTCTGCTTAAAGCGTGGATTCTTTTTGTTGATCACATACAGCCTGCCCTTTCTTCTTACGATCTTACAATCTGTGCTGCGCTTTTTTATTGAAGCTCTTACCTTCATTTTATTTTGTTTTTATCTTTTACGAATGGCCGGCAACATCACGCTGACAGCTGGTATTTTATTTGTATCTGAAAATGATCCTTCCCCTCGTGAGGTCATAAGGGCTCATTTCCACGCCCACTTTATCACCCGGCAAAATACGGATATAGTGCATCCTCATTTTACCTGAAATCGTGGCCAAAATCTCATGGTCATTCTCCAGTTTTACCTTGAACATAGCATTACTCAACGCTTCAATGATCACTCCATCCTGTTTAATAAGTGCCTGTTTAGCCATAATTTTTGGAGCGCAAAGATAGGAGGAATTATTTAATTAACAGCAAAATACAGACAGAATTACCAACAATTCCGGGGTTTTTCCACAAAAAAACAGGAAAACATGCTGTTTTAGCCATCCGGGGGGTCAAAAACCAGGGTTTTGCTTTAAAGTCCGGCCTGAAATATTAAAAAAGCAAAAATGATATTTCGGTATCAGTTACAATAAATTATAAAAAAGCCCCGGGCAGGTTGCCGGGGCCGTACTAATTAAAATCCAGGTCCTAATCAAATGATTCATCATTCAGGTGAACCTTGGTCATATCATAAAAATGATTTTGCAACTGGTGTACATTGATAGGATGCAGGATATGCCGGTGTTCATCACGGTACCAGATCTCAAACTTCGAAAAATCCCCGGCAGCCGGTAACATCATCCGGAAAGCACCCTTCATATATTTAACAGTGCCATCAGCATGAACCTCTTTGTGAAATTTCAGTTTGTCAAGCTGGTTATCATCCAGGGGTATGGCACTCAGTTGTTCTGTTTCGTACCAGAAATCCTGTACTCCGTTATTTATACAAACCTGCTTTTCATTGTGGTTGAGGTTGGTAACCTCACCCTGTACTTTATCACCGTCGTTATCTGCGATCAGGTAATCGCCAACTTTTATTTCATGGAAATGTATCATGGTTGTTTATTTTTTTATATCGCCAATTTATGAATTTTTTATAATACTGCAATTAAATTATAAAATGCCAGCATTCGCCTGATGGCTGTAAGAATTCGCCTGATGGCGAATTCCTGAACCCTCCTTCGGTGGGTTAACAGAACACGCCACAAGGCGTGTTCCTACTCTGCCCAACTCATAACATACCCTTCATTCTCAATTTCCAATGCCTCCACGGTTAATTGCAAAGGACGGAAGGTATCTACCATCACCGCCAGCTCAGCCGATTCCTTTGCACCTATGCTTTTTTCAACAGCACCGGGATGCGGGCCATGCGGGATCCCTGACGGGTGCAGTGTGATCATTCCCCGGGTTACATGTTTACGGCTCATGAATTCCCCGGCCACATAATACAACACTTCATCACTGTCTATATTACTATGATTATAAGGCGCCGGAACGGCCAGGGGATGATAGTCAAATAACCGGGGGCAGAAAGAACATACCACGAAATTGTTTCCTTCAAAAGTTTGATGTACGGGCGGCGGCTGATGCACACGCCCTGTGATGGGTTCA
>CAZBIK010000169.1:0-7861 GCA_964491955.1 uncultured Ferruginibacter sp. | reverse complement strand
AATACAATTATTCACCTTAAATTTAAGTTCCCCTTTAGGGGACAGGGGCATGCACGTTCTCGAAAAATTTAAATCCATCAAAACCTTTGTATTTGATGTTGACGGGGTGCTCACTGATGGAACCCTGCTGATATTGAATGATGGACAGCAGGCACGTCAAATGAATATCAAAGACGGGTATGCCCTGCAACTGGCTGTTAAAAAAGGGTACCGGGTTGTTGTCATTTCCGGCGGTACATCAGAAGCGGTAAGAACAAGGCTTGAAAAACTGGGCGTTACAGATTGTTTTATCAAGATCGATGACAAAAAAGATAAGCTGGTTGAATATGTTACTGCATTTGGATTGAAATGGGATGAAGTGTTGTTCATGGGTGATGATATCCCGGATCTTATTCCTATGCAGTTGACCGGTTTGCCCTGTTGCCCTGCAGATGCCGTTCCGGAAATAAAACAGGTTTCGCTTTATATTTCCCCGGTAGAAGGTGGAAAAGGCTGTGCCAGGGATGTGATCGAAAAAGTATTGAAATTAAACGGGCATTGGGATACCGGTACAGCGGTTGCTTCAAGGTAAATCGCCAATTTCATTTTTCAATGCTTATTTTCGCCGGAGAAATAATTCATGAAACTACTCACTGCATTTTTCAGACTGGTTCGCTGGCCCAACCTGGTTATGATCGCCGTAACGCAGGTATTGTTTTATTTTTCGCTGGTTCAACCGCTCTTCAGCAAAGGCATTTATACCCGTTTCGACAACCTGCATTTTGGCCTCCTGATCATAGCTTCAGTGCTGATCGCAGCAGCAGGGTATATCATCAACGATTATTTCGACCTGAACATTGACCAGGTGAACAAACCCGACCGCACGGTGATCGATAAACAGATCAAAAGGAGATGGGCCATCGTGCTGCATCTTTTATTTTCATTTACGGCCATCCTCATCAGCCTGTACATAGACCTGAATTCATCGGTCTTCTGGCTGGCCGGTTCCAATATCATCTGTGCATTTTTATTGTTCGGGTATTCCATTACGTTAAAAAAGAAACTGCTTTGGGGCAATATTTTAATATCGGCACTCACGGCCTGGGTGGTGATCGTTTGTTTTTTATGTTACTACAGGAGTTTTTTCTGCAGCAGCTGCGACCAGTCTTTTTTAACCCTGTATAACACCCGTTTTATCCGCATCTCCTTTTTGTATGCCGGTTTTGCTTTTGTGATTTCGCTGGTGAGGGAAGTGGTAAAAGACCTGGAAGATATTGACGGCGACAACCGCTATGGCTGTAAAACCATGCCCATTGCCTGGGGCATCCCGGCCAGCAAGGTTTTTGTAGCCGTATGGCTGGTGGTGTTGATCGGCATGATCAGCATAGTACAATTCTATGTTCTGCAGTTTGGATGGATCTGGAGCTCGGTGTATTGCATCCTGCTGGTCATCATTCCATTGATATGGATCCTGCGGAAATTATTTATGGCACAGGTGCCTAAAGATTATCACCAGCTCAGCTCAGCCATTAAATTTGTGATGCTGGCTGGTTTATTGTCCATGATCTTCTTTAAGATTTATTCATAGTTTTTTCTCCTTTATGCAAAAGATCATTTTAGCTTCCCAATCGCCCAGGCGCAAACAATTACTGGAGTGGGCCGAAATTCCGTTTGATGTGACCGTTAAGGAAACTGAAGAATCCTACCCGGACGGTTTATCTATGGATGAAATTGCGATCCATATTGCCCGCAATAAGGCCCTTGCTGTTAAAGATCCCGGAAACGCTTCCATCCCCATTCTTGCTGCAGATACCATCGTGGTGCTGGATCAACACATCATTGGTAAACCGGCAGACCGCGAAGATGCCATCCGGATATTGACCATGCTTTCGGGTAAACAACATAAAGTAATTACCGGTGTAGTGATCTATTTCCGGGAAAAAGAAATTGCCTTTGCCGAAACGACCGATGTTTATTTTCATACACTAAGCAGTGCGCAGATCGAATTTTATGTGGACCATTATAAACCTTACGACAAAGCCGGAGCCTATGCCATCCAGGAATGGATCGGCGTGGTTGGGATCAGGTCAGTGACCGGCGATTTCTACAACGTGATGGGATTGCCGGTAAGCCGCGTGGTACAGGCACTTAAAGGTTTGAAGGTTTAAAACGTTTAATGGTTTAAAGTTTTTGGGAAAAAACGCTCAAAAAATGGTTTAAATCACCATGGAGATCTCACATTTCCACATTACTTTAAACCTTTAAACCTTTAAACCTTTAAACCTTTAAACGTCCCTGATGACCGAACGCCTGCTGCAATACATCTGGCAATTCCGTTATTTTAACCTCAATGACCTGCGTACAGATGAGGGAGAACTGCTGCAGGTTATTCATCCCGGTGCATACAATACCAACCAGGGCCCCGATTTTACGGATGCCAAAATAAAAATAGGAGATACCACCTGGGCTGGAAGTATCGAACTGCACATCAATACATCTGATTGGAAAAATCATAAACACAGTGACGATAAAAATTATAATAACGTGATCCTGCACGTGGTCTGGAAAAATGATGTACAACTGCATTTGCCCTTTTCAACCCTGGTACTGGAAGACAAAGTGCCCAAACTGCTGCTCTGTAAATATGATGAGCTGATGAATGCCGGGACTTTTATCCCCTGCGAAAAAAATATTCACGGGGTGAACAGCCTCAACTGGCAAAGCCTGAAAGAAAGAATGCTTGTTGAGAGGCTGGAAAACAAAACCAGCCATATTTTAGAACAGCTTCAAAAAACCAATAACCACTGGGAAGAAGTATGCTGGTGGCAGATGGCCAAAAATTTTGGTATGAAACTGAATGCCATTGCATTTGAAAAGGTTGCCCGTTCATTGCCCCTCCATATCCTGGCAAAGCACCGGGGGCAGATCCACCAGGCAGAAGCATTGTTGATTGGCCAGGCTGGTTTACTGGATGGGGAATTTACAGGTGATTATCCTAAACTGCTTCAAAGGGAATACTATTTTTTAAAAAAGAAATACAACCTGCATAAAGTGGAAGCCGGTTTGGTCTTTTTGCGCATGCGGCCTTCTAATTTTCCCACGTTGAGGCTGGCACAACTGGCCATGATGCTGCATACCAGCCAGCATCTTTTTTCTAAAATAAAGGAATGCCCCGATGTAAGAACAATCCGGGGGCTGCTGCAGGTTACGGCCAATGATTACTGGCATTACCATTATGTTTTTGATGTGCCATCCCCTTTTAAAAAGAAAAAACTCGGTGAACAGATGATCGATAATATACTGATCAATACAGTTGTACCCCTTGTATTTGCTTATGGCCATTACCAGCATGAAAATGTGTATAAGGAGAAGGCGCTGCAATGGATGGAACAGGTAAAAGCCGAACAAAATACCATCACCAGGGGATTTGCTGCTTTGAAGGTGAGCAATAAAGCAGCATTTGATTCACAGGCACTGATCCAGTTGAAGAATGAATATTGCAGCAAAAAACGTTGCCTTGATTGCAGCATCGGCAATAAACTGATCAGGAACCAATGAACATTTTATTCCGGGCTCAGGACAGTTAAGGAAAATGCGGGGAAACACAGAAAAAAATCCTAAACAACCAGCATATGGATTCCCATTTTATCGGGAAGTGGTCACCAGTTATATTCCACATGCACTTCCAGGTCGGGGTGCAGGCTTTTCATTACCGGGCAATTATCACCAATCCTTTGTAAAATGACCCTTTCTTTTTCATCCAGTTGCAGGGTATCTGCAAAATCAAGTATCACATCAATTTTACCAATTCTGCGGGGTTGGCCCACCATTGGTTGTGTTACGGATATGCGGGTGTTGGCAAGGTCAATTTCCTTATCATTTGGTTTGGTGGCCATGGTGGTTATGATACAGGTTGCCAGGGCAACACATACCGTATCCGTTGGGCTGAACCGTTCACCTTTGCCCCGGTTATCAGTAGGCGCATCGGTTTCTATCACCGTACCGCTTTGCAAATGGGTACAGGTGCATCTTAAATTTCCTTCGTAAACAATGGTTGCAGTCATTTGTTAAAATTTAAATGATTTATGTTTTTATTGCCCGAAATGCAGCGGTTCTTAAAGCAAATGTATCATCTTTAAACAGCAGATGGTATTTTTGCATAAATTTACGCCAGTAAACAGATTACATGAAGCAATTATTAATTCTTTTAACAGCCGTATCCTTTTCAATTCCTGCATTTTCGCAGGAAACAGGCAGGACTGCCAAACAAAACCGGAAAGAAGAGAAACGGTCAAGGATGAATGCACAGGTCAAGGCAGAGGAAGAAGGGGTCATCGCATTCCGCAAGCATTATGCTTTTGGTATCAAACTGATCACAGACGGGTATGCCGTGTCTTTTGAAAAAGGATATGCAAAATCTGTAAGATCTGCCACATTATTTCAACTGGAAATTGCAGAACGCAAGCACCCGAAAGAAGAGAAGCAGCGAAACCCAAATGCACCAACCTCACCCATCATTTATGGAAAGGTGAATTATTTTTACCCGGTTAAACTGGGCGTACAAAAACAGTTTTTGCTGGGCAATAAAAGCAATAAGAACGGGGTAAGCATAACCGGGAATATTGGCGGCGGTTTGAGCCTGGGGTTTTTGCGTGCCTACGAAGTTGAGGTTGACAAGAACGGCCAGCGTACATTCATCCGTTACGACTCGGAAGACAGTTTGCTTTTTAAAACTGGGCCCTATTACGGCGGGCCGGGTCTCGGCAAGGGGTGGAACAAAATTAAAATGACACCGGGGTTATATGTAAAACCCGGACTGCGTTTTGACTATGGCCGGTACAATGACCTGGTTGCAGCCATTGAAGTAGGCGTGGTTGCAGAATATTATACCAAAAAGATCCCGCAGATGTTTGACATTAAAGAAAATTCATTTTTCTTTTCGGCTTATTTTACCGTATTGTTTGGCAAGCGGAAATAACAACCGGGCATTCCATTATATCAAAAGCATTTTTTTCATGATCGCCTTACCCGTAATCGACGGAATTACAGAACAGAAGCAAAAGAAACCTGATTGGTTGAGGGTAAAATTACCCATTGGAGAAGAATACCGCCATGTACGCAGCCTGGTTGACACGCACAAACTGCATACCATCTGTGAAAGCGGGAACTGTCCAAACATGGGTGAATGCTGGGGCGAGGGCACGGCCACTTTTATGATCCTTGGTAATATCTGCACCCGCAGTTGCGGGTTTTGCAATGTAGCTACCGGCAGGCCGCTGGAAGTGGATTGGGACGAACCCCAACGGGTAGCTGAAGCCATTAACCTGATGAAGGTAAAGCACGCCGTTATCACATCTGTTGACCGGGATGAACTGAAGGATGGCGGCAGCATCATCTGGTTCAATACCATCAAAGCCGTGAAAGCCTTAAACCCGGACACCACTTTAGAAACACTGATACCCGATTTTAAAGGGAATACCGAAAACATTCAACGCATCATTGATGCGGCACCAGAAGTGGTGAGCCATAATATTGAAACCACCGAAAGGCTTACCAGGCAGGTCCGCATCCAGGCCAAATACCGGCAGAGCCTGGAAACCCTCCGCATATTGAAAGCAGGCGGGATGCGTACAAAAAGCGGCATCATGCTGGGCCTTGGTGAAGAAAAGGAAGAAGTGATACAAACTTTGAAAGACCTGAAGGAAAATGGTGTAGATGTGGTTACCATTGGCCAATACCTGCAGCCTACCAAAAAGCATTTGCCGGTTGCCCGTTTTGTGCACCCCGGTGAGTTTGCCGAATTCCGGGAGATCGGGTACAACCTGGGCCTGGATTATGTGGAAAGCGGCCCACTGGTTCGTTCTTCCTATCATTCAGAAAAACATGTGATACCGGGTTATGGCAAAGCCATGTGGCTGAATGAGCAATAAAAAAATTATATGAAATTTAAAAAATCATCCATCAATGACCTGATGGATTTTTTATTTTTAACATGTGAAAGAACTTTTTCACATTTTCAGTCCTTGGCACGATTTTCTCTTCAGGGTTGATATAAAAAATACAACTATGAAAAAAAATATCATGATCCTGGCAGCCGTGGCTTGCATCACAACCTTTGCCATTTATTCCTGCAGTAAAGACAAAAACGAAGGAACCTCAACCCTGCATGTAAGGCTTACTGATGCGCCTACTGCATTTGAAGAAGTGAATGTGGACATCCGCGAAGTAAGGGTTAAATTTTCTGATGATACGACGAATACAGGCTGGGTAACATTAAATACTTTCCCGGGCATCTACAATTTACTGGATTACCAGAACGGGGTGGATACCCTGCTGGCAACAGGTGCTTTTCCTACACAGACCGTTAAAGAGATCCGTTTTATATTAGGCCCTGACAATACAATTAAAGATGCCGGTGTCGTGTACCCGTTAACGATCCCAAGCGGTTCTGAATCGGGATTGAAAATAAAGGTGAACAGGACATTACAGGCCACCCTGGAAACGATCATCATTGATTTTGATGCGGCCTTGTCTGTAAAACGTGAAGGAACGGGCGATTACAAATTAAGGCCCGTGCTGCGTGTTAAATAAACTTTGGTAAACTTATATGAAAAGGCCCTCATTGGAGGGCTTTTTTTATGACTATTCAGATCAATTACAGGTCACCCTTCCATATATCCCAGACCAATGCACTGGCACCCAATATAGCAGCATCCGATTCTTTCAGTTCGCTGAAGATCAGTTTTACTTTATTTTGAAAAATGGGCAGCAGGTTTGCCTCCATATGTTTCTTTGTTGGATTCAAAAGCAGGTTGCCGGCTTTGGTAAGTCCGCCAAACAGCACGATCGCTGCAGGAGAGGAGAACATCACAAAATTGGCCAGTGATTCGCCAAGTATCTGCCCGGTAAATTCAAAAATATTGTTGGCAATATTATCTCCCTGCATGGCACACTCGTAAACCGATTCACTGGTCAGTTCATTAATGGTATAATTGCGCAAAAGGCTGGTTTCTTCGGGGTACTCCGTCAGCATTTCAATGGCTGTTTCACGCACACCGGTGGCTGAGGCATAGGATTCCAGGCTGCCCCGCATGCCCGTACTTTTATGTAACCTGCCTCCCGGCCTGATGATGGTGTGGCCCAGTTCACCGGCAAACCCATCATGGCCAACAACTATTTTCCCGTCAATAACAATACCGCTGCCTACTCCCGTACCCAAAGTGATGGTAATAAAATGTTTCATGTTTTTGCAGGCGCCATACATCATTTCTCCCATGGCCGCTGCATTGGCATCATTGGTAAGCTTTGTTTTCAGGTTGAATTTTTTATCGACCAGGTCGGCAATGGGAATGATGCCCTTCCATTTTAAATTGGGGGCATATTCAATGGTGCCGGTATAAATATTGCCATTGGGTGCACCGATCCCGATGCCTGCAAAGTTTTTCACACCGCCGGCCCTTTCGATCATCGGCATTAATTTCTCATACAGGTCATCAATGAAATCTTCCACCACTTCATGCTCATTGCTGGCAATGCGGTCCTGTTCCAGGATCTCTCCATGGTTGTTTACGACACCAAATTTGGTGGTAGTGCCGCCAATATCAATGCCAACGGCATAGGCTTTCTTTTGCATCATACAATATCAATAATCAAATGGTTTAATGGCTTCCTGCTTCCACACTGGCATCATAATCGATACCCTGTTTTTGTAAAATGCCTTTTACCGCAAAGGCAAAAAAGGCCAGGTATGAAAAACAGATCACGGTTACCCAGTAAGACTGGTGTATGCCGATCACATCAGCCAGCTTGCCCTGTATGGGAGGGATAATACCACCACCCAATATCATCATGATCAGGAATGCAGAACCCTGCGTGGTATATT
>CAZBIK010000168.1:0-7898 GCA_964491955.1 uncultured Ferruginibacter sp. | reverse complement strand
TTATAATCTTAACCAGGGTTACCTGCAACCCTGGACCATTCCCGGTGAACCGCTCACTGCCACAACATTTACAGAATACTGGCTGGCCAACGGGATATTCCGTTTCCGTATTCCGATGTTGTTTATCATATCGGGGTATTTGTTTGCCATGACCGATTTTAAGCCATACAAACAGCGTTCAGCCAAAAGGGTAAACACTTTACTGTACCCTTATTTAATATGGAGCGCCGCCGGGTTATTGCTCACTTTTGTTCTTGAACTTTTTCCATACAGCAGGAATGTGGTAGCAGAAACACACATGATGCAGATCGATGAAACCAGGGTCCTGTTGCATCAGTATCACTGGTATGAAGTATTGGCAAGATGGATATTTTTTCCGGTATCTTACCAGCTGTGGTTCATCAGGGTCCTGCTCATTTACAACCTGGCTTACCCGGCATTGAAGTGGTGTGTAACGCACCGCATTGCCAAATGGATATTCTTTTCCATTGCCTTTTTACTTTGGCTTTCCACAGCAGGTTTTGTATTGATAGAAGGAGAGGGGCTGCTGTTTTTTTCATTGGGCATCTGGATGCAAAAGACAAATTTTAATATTGATGCACCAGCCAAATGGCTGCGGCCTGCATACTGGTTCATTGTTTTTATGGTGCTTTCCATTGCTAAAACGGTACTGGCTTTTAAAGTGCCGTTCAATGGCATTGAACCCATTTTGATATTGATGCATAAGCTGGTTGTATTAAGTGGGTTGATCTGTGCATGGTATGGATGCAATGTCCTGGTGAAATGGTGCATGAACAAGAGCTGGTTTGTATGGTTATCGGCTTTTTCGTTCATGATCTATGTAATGCACGCTCCCCTTGTAGTGTATGCCACCAAAGCGGTTTTTATGCAGATCAGTCATTGGTATGCTTACCGGATGATCACATTTATTGTATTGCCATTAAGCCTAATCGTAATGGCTGTAATTGCCGGTGCATTGCTCCGCAGGCTGCTGCCTCAACTGTACAGTTTTGTTACCGGGGGCAGGGGACTATCCTGATTAATATTTGTGAGCACTGCCATTTTTAAAATGGCTTCTTTATCTCCTGCATAAACTAACCATTTGAATGATCCCGGGAATGAAATAAAAAAGAAAAGCCACTTTTTAAAGTGGCTTTTAAATTGTTTTCTTTTTTTATCAATGCCGGATAATGATCTTTTCAGTCCGGATCGTTTTGCCCTTTTCATCTGTTACCCTCAGCATGTAAAATCCATTCGGTAATAGGCCTGTTTCAATCCTGGTAGCCACTGCAGCAGATCTTTTGATGCTGACCGTTCTTCCGCTTACATCCAGTAATTCTATCAGCCTGTTGGAGGCATCCTGGTAATTGTAAACTATAAAATAGCTGTTTGCAGGGTTGGGGTAAACATCAATGGTTTTATCTGTTGTTTCTTCTGTAACAGGTTTTGTATAAAGATCAGCAAACGGTGCCGGTGGTTCAACATAGGTAAATTCAAGTATGCTTCCCGGGTTTGCCGGCGATGTGGTAACACCTCCTGTTGGCCCGGAAGTGGAACCGCTGGAATCGCAGGCTACATAAATTTTCATGCCGTCAGATGATACCACCACATCCCTGAACCTGCCCAGGCCACGGAAATAATCGATGGTATCGGAAATGATACTTTGTCCGTCATTACTCAATTTGAATCTTGATACCGTACCTTTTTTCAAATTGGCAACAAGCAGTGAATTCTGCCAGCCGGCTATGCCGTTGCTTCCGTAAAAATCGGCTCCCGATGGCGCAACTGAAGGCCATAGCATATTATCGCCGCCGGAGGGAGGATTGGTGGAAGGGAATAAGGAACGCAATGGCTCTTTTGCATTTAAGGCTGCACAATTGTTCTGTTCATTTACAATGTTGAACCCGCCGGTTGTTCTTCCGTTGTAATTACCATCGCACCAGCCGATCACATTGGGCCATCCATAGTTCCGTCCCGCTTCAATGATATTTATTTCATCATCGCTGTAGGGGCCATGTTCACCACTGTATAAAATATTTGTCCCGTTCACATTGCCCCAAACCAATCCCTGCGGATTGCGGTGGCCGAAAGTATACACGGCTGTGGGCTGCCCGCCATTGGTGTATGGGTTATCTGCCGGGATCCAGGAACCACCGGCCAGTTCCGTATTCAGCCTGAGAATTTTTCCTTCATAAATATTCAGGTTCTGCGAATTATTTGCACGGCTGATATTATCATATTGCCCCGCACCCATATCGCCAACCGAATAATATAATTTCAGGTCAGGTCCTATCGCGATCCTGGCAGAGTTGTGGTCATTGCTTCCGGGGATATCCTGTAATACAGTAACCGGCGATTCCAGTACCTGCGTGTTTGAATTGTATGTATATCTTTCGATCTTTGTTCTGCGAACCGTACTGCTTAAAGATTGATATGTATACGAAATATAAACATAAGGTTTGCCGGTAATAAACTCCGGGTGCAGTGCTAGCCCCATCAACCCGTCCTGCCCGCCAACACGTACCATGGCAGCGCCAAGTGTCAGCACGGTGGTCTTTACCGTGGTAACCGGGTTCACAAAACTTACAGTGCCGGCAAATCTTTCTGTGAACCAGATATTATTATCCGGGCCGTAGACCAGGTCATGCGGCATGCGCTGGCTGGCCAGTATGGTCCGTTGTGTAAATGTTTCCGAAGGCGCTGTGGAAGTAAGGGTTGTTACCGGTAAGGCAATACTGGCCGCACTTTCATTGCCGGCTGCGTCTTTGGCTTTTACCGTCATGGAATATAAGGTGGCAGGGGTTAAACCGGTAACATTGTATGTAGTTGTTGCAATTAATGATGGATTTATTTTCACCCCGTCGCGGTAAACATCATACCCCGTAACAGCAACATTGTCGGTTGAAGCAGTCCATTTAAGCGTAAAGCCTGTTTGTGTAATGATGGATGAGATTAGGCCGGTTGGCGCTGAAGGCGGAATGATATCAGGGGATCCTGTAGTAACATTCAATGTACTGCTGTTTGCCGATACATTTCCTGCTGCATCCTTTGCCCTTACATAATATCCATAGGTTGTAGCGGGTAAAAGGCCGGTCACATTATAAGAAGTGGTGGTGATGTTTGATGGATTTATTTTAATACCATTCTGGTAAACATCATAACCGGTTACAGCCACATTATCGGTTGATGCTGTCCATGATAATGTAAAAGAATTTGTGGTTATTGCTGATGATGCCAGGTTAGTAGGGGCTGTTGGCGCCTGGGTATCGGGCAATTGAGACACCAGGCTTGATCCCGGAATTACCTGGCTTGGTGCACTGGTTGATTGGCCGGGTTTTGCCCAGCCTACTGCCAGGTTATCACTGCCGGTACTTTCTTTCATTAATGCTTCCACGTAATACAATTGTCCAGCTACCATAGCGATGGCCACTGATTTTTGGGTACTGTATTTATTCCATTGCCTTGAATTGGTAGAGCTTGTATTATAAGCCCTTCTTACTTTATTCGCTGGGCTGCTGGTGGTGCTGATCCAGAGTTCACCACTCGCATCACTGGCGATCCAGAATACATAATTACCTGTTGTGGGTGCACAGATATAACCATTCATCCGGATCCCCAGGTTACTACCCAGGTTTGTCTGCATCTCAAAAGTAGTTCTGGTTCCTGTTGAAGACGGGTTGTTTGGATAATTGACATTTGAAGTAAGATTCGAAACTGCAGAACCGCTGATATTGTTCCATCGCTGGAAGCTGATGCTGCCCGTTCCGGTACAGGTCTGGGCATCAGTTTTGATAACTAAAAACAGCAATACTGTTAATGTGGGAAAATAGAATTTCATGCCTGGAGGTTTTAATTAGGGAGATAAAGTTGCTGTAAGATTATATTTTTTTTGTCAATTTATACGGTTTAATTAATTTTTTTTTTGGCAAGGGTGTTTATCATCCCATGGTAAAAGCCCGGTACCGGAAAATTTCAATGATCAGGCTTCCGAATATTGCATGACTTTGTTCTTGAAACAGGCAATACTTTAAACCTGTATGAAAAATGATGAAAGGCAAATGCCTGGTTTCAATTTGTAGTATTTTCATGTTTCACCATAAAAGGATAATCATGAAGAAAATATTTTTTACCGTTGCAGTTGGCTGTATACTTGTTTTTTCAGCAGGCAAGGCCAATGCCCAGGCAGATAAGCATACAACCAGTGAAATTGAAACGGTATTGAACTATTACCTTGATGGGGGCACGAACGGCGACAGTGTGATGTTCAGCAAGGCCTTTTTGCCCGAAGGCCTGATGCTTTTTATGCGCAACGACAGCCTTCAGGTGATCTCCCTGAAGGATTTTATGGCCAGGGCCCGGAACAACGGGCAAAAAGTTAACCGTACCACAAAAATTGAAAGTATAGAAGTGTTTGGCGATGCGGCCATGGCCAAACTTACCATTGACTTCCCTACGGCAAGGCTGCACGATATCATGTCACTGTTAAAGACAAAGGAAGGATGGAAGATTGCCGGTAAGATCTTTTCGAGGGAAGTTAAAACAGCTGGTAAATAAGGTTTTTTTACCCGTTCCTGGTGTTTTGATTATTTTGTGGTAACCGGCTTTTTATAATTTTTCTCCGCAAAATTTGCAAAACTTTGCATTTGAATCATGTCCTTCCATACCGCAACTGGTACAGGCCTGCTGCTGTTGTTCTTTTTTACGCATGGCAAGCGCCATTTCGGTTGTGATGATACCGGTAGGAACCGCAATGATGGCATAACCCATCAGCATGATGATGCTGGCAACAAATTTACCCATGGCAGTAACCGGTGAAATATCCCCATATCCAACAGTGGTGATGGTTACAATGGCCCAGTAAATACTGTCGGGAATACTGTTGAAACCATTTTTGCCCCCTTCAACCAGGTACATTACCGAACCCATGATCACAACAAGGGTAAGAACGATCATCATGAAAATGCTGATCTTACGCATGCTGCCTTTGATGGCAACACCCAGGAACTGCATCTCCGACAGGAAATGGGTTAATTTGAAAATGCGGAAGATCCGCAACAGTCGCAGTGCCCTTAATACCATCAATGACTGGCTGCCTGCAAAGAACAGGCTTAAATATCCCGGGATAATGGCCAGCAGGTCGATCAACCCTAAAAAACTGAAAACATAACGCCAGGGTTTTTTAATGCACACAAGCCGTAAAATATATTCGATGGTGAAAATGATGGTAAAACCCCACTCCAGTTTCAGGAACAAACCACCATAGGCCTCATGCCAATACCTGCTGCTGTCGAGCATTACCACAATGATGCTGGAAAGGATCAGGAAAAGCAGGCTGATGTCGAATAATTTGCCGGCCGGGGTTGCAGATTCATAAATGATCTCATGCAGCCGCATGCGCCACGATGCCGGTTTTACTGGTTCCATAGCCCTTTGGTTTTATGTTATGATAAAGATAAGTATAAATAATGCCGGTTGTTTTATTGCATAACAGGATGTTGAACAATTAAATGTAATGCAGATCCGGCCCGGACCCGGGATCCCGGATAAACAAATCCCTTAACTTTTTGTTATTGCTTATTTCCTTATATTTAGAAAAACAATATCACTCACGGGATCTGCCCAATTATTTTAAACTGACCGATCATGTTATCCAAAAAAACCACATTCTTTTTCCTGTTTTTTATTTCATCACAGTTCATGGTGAAATGCCAGCAGGATGACCTGTTTAAAAAGTATGACCTTGACAGGATCCAGTTGCCACCGGGCTTCCGCATTTCTGTTTTTGCAGAAGTACCCAATGCAAGGAGTATGTGTTGGGGCAAAAAAGGGACTTTGTTTGTAGGCAACCGGGCAAAGGACAAGGTATATGCTGTGACCGATAATAATAATGACGGCCGGGCCGATACTGTTTATGTGATCGACAAAGGTTTGAACATGCCCAATGGGGTGGCATTCCGCAACGGCAGTTTATACGTGGCCGAAGTAAACCGCATACTCCGGTATGATGATATTGAGAACCGACTGGGCAACCCACCTAAACCGGTTGTGGTAAACGATCAATTACCAACTGACAAACACCATGGATGGAAATTCATTGCATTTGGGCCCGATGATAAACTGTATGTACCGGTGGGTGCACCCTGTAATATCTGTGAAAAGGAAAATAAGATCTATGCATCCGTTGCCCGGATGAACCCCGATGGCAGCGGACTGGAGGTATATGCTTCGGGAGTACGCAATACCGTGGGATTTGCCTGGCACCCGCAGACAAAAGAATTGTGGTTTACCGAAAATGGCCGTGACATGATGGGCGATGATATGCCGGCCGATGAACTGAACCATGCCCCCAAACCGGGTATGCATTTCGGTTATCCTTACTGCCACCAGGGCGATACACCCGATCCGGAATTCGGCAAAAACAGGAACTGTTCGGAATTTACAGCCCCGGCCCAAAAACTGATGCCGCATGCTGCGGCGCTGGGTATGCGTTTCTATACCGGCAATATGTTTTTACCGGAATATAAGAACCAGGTGTTCATTGCCGAACACGGAAGCTGGAACCGCAGTGAAAAAAGCGGTTACCGGGTAATGTTGGTGAGACTGGAAAATAATAAAGCAGTGCAGTATGTGCCATTTGCCACTGGCTGGTTAAGCAATAACGGGAAGGTCAGCGGCCGGCCGGTAGATATAGAGATCGCGGCCGATGGCGCCATGCTGGTGAGTGATGATCAGCGGGGAGCGATCTACCGGATCGTGTTTGACAAATAGGTCTTTTCATTTCCGGTGACCGGGCCTTCACGAACCTGCATTGATCATGTTGGTTCGTGAAGACACTTAGCGGTCATACACCGGGGTTATATATTGAATCATTGATTACAGGGATGCAATCAGTTCATTGGCCATTTTAATATAGTCATCATTTTTATCTTTTGCTGCCAGGTCTTTACAGGTTGTGGCTGCTGCCCTGCTGGCTGCTTTATCTCCCAGTTTTTGGTGAATGCGGGCTTTCAGCAGGAACATCCAGTACGCTTCTTTATTGTTCTCAACGGCCTTGTTAACCCATTCCAATGCCTTGTTCAGGTCCTTGCCGTTATCATAATAGTAGGAGGCTGCATTAAAATAAGGTTTGTTGTCCTTATTCATGATATTGTCGATCTGCTTCATCACTTTCGCATCTGTTCCGGCAGTTATCGGAAAATTTACATAGCTGTTCTCCCACATCATTTCCACATTGCAGCTGCTGCCCGTGATATTGGCAAAATTGATGGTGAAGTTCTCTACGGTAAAAGGAGTGGTAACCACATCGGCCTGCACACGTACCACATCATTTTCGGGTTTATAGGCGGCCGGTGAGCTTACATTCACATCTTTAGAGATGATGATCGTCCATTTGTTGGCATCGGGAATGGTCAATAAACCATATTTGCCCGCCTTTATTTCTTTGCCGCCAATGGTTACATCTTCGCTGAAAGTAAGGGTGGTGGCGGCATTGGCACCGGTACGCCATACTTTACCATAGGGCACCAGGTCGCCCATGATCTTACGGCCTTTTTTTGCCGGGCGGCTGTAGCTTAATTCAACAGACCCCAGGGCAAAATTTTGTTTGATCGTTTGCAACGGCGATGGCTGCGGGGTGTTTAAGGTTTGTGCGTTTGCCAGTGATAATATCAACGGGGCGTTTAGAATGCATACTAATTTTTTCATAATGTAAATTTTATTGGTCAAATATAAGTAATAAGTAAATGAGAAGTTGGTCCGGGGCAAATGACTATAACGGTAACATTAAATTAACCTGTTCACACTTTTTTTCTTCGTTTAACCCAATAAAGCAAATTCAAACCAAAACTCAGCAGGAAAATGATCAACGTTGCACGTTCAACCAATAACTGGTCAAAATT
>CAZBIK010000167.1:0-7908 GCA_964491955.1 uncultured Ferruginibacter sp. | reverse complement strand
GCCGGCCACTGCCAGGTTTAATACCCGGTATTAACCGGTATCGGCTTTTAACTGCAGGTCGGCACGGGTATCCACATAACTGCTTTCCAGTTCGTCGGCTTCCACAAAATTCTCTTCTTTCAGGTAACGCCTGCTTACGCCAAACAGGTCGATGATACAAAAAATGATCAGCACGGTATACACCACGGCCGGCTTTATTTTGTTTTTTGCAAAGAGGAAAAGTGCCGCAATGGCCACTAACATAAAAGCAATGCTGCGCCACATATCGCTTACATAAAATGCCTGCCTGTCGCTTTTAAGTGCATTGAAATAACTCCGGTTAAATTCGGTGCCTTTGCCCTGGAGGGCATCATTGATATTTTTGCGCAGGTCAGCAGTAGCGCCATTTGAAAAATCAGCCATGAAATAAAATAGGCCCAGCAAGGCTGCTACACCGCCTGTGATGTACAGGCATTTTTTGATCAGCTGCTGTAATTTTTCCCTGTCGGTCTTAAACAAAAATTCATCCAGGAAGATCACGGCCAGCAAAGGAACGGTAAGTTGCGGAATGACCAGCGACATGGAAGGCGCCCTGAATTTTTTATAGAACGGCATATGGTCGAAGAGGAAATAATTTACAGCCTCAAAATTTTTACCCCAGGCCAGTACAATACCAAAAAGGCTGATAGCGACCAGCCACCACCGGTGTTCGCTTTTGGAAAGGAAAGCGCCGAATAAGAACAACAAACAAATGATTGCTCCCAGGTAAACCGTACCCTGTGTGCTCAGCAGTTCTCCCCAGTACATAGGCGATGATTGCGCCACCTGCTGGGCAAATCCTTCGGGCAGTGACTGCGCATTTTCCTGCAACACTTCAATGGCTTTTGAATTTTCGCCCAGCCCTTCTGCAGAACTGCCGCCAAATGCATTGGGTACCAGCAGGGTCATCGTTTCGGCCTTACCGTAACTCCACATAAAGGCATAGTCCTTGTCGAGCCCGCCTTTTGTGGCATTTTTGGTTTCCTGCTGCGTAAGTTCACTTCGGCCGCCACGCATGGTTTCCTTGCTGAATTCATAGGTTGGCCAGTAGGACAGGGCCATGGTACCCAAAATGATACCTGCAATGGCAATAGAGATCACACCGGATAGGAGCAGGTGCTTTACCTTTTTTTCACGGATGGTTTTTATGATGAATGGTACCGTCATAAAAACAGCGATCAGTAAAGTGTAATAAACAATTTGCTGGTGAAGCTGCCCCAGCAAAAGAATGCCGGATGTAAGCAGTACAGCGCTTCCGATCCAGTATTTTTGTTTGAACACCAGTTGCAAACCGGCCAGTACTGCAGGAGCCCATGCCATGGATAACATTTTTGTATCATGCCCACCAGCGATCAGCACCGGGTTATAGGAGGCATAGGCATAAGCCACACCACCCAGTATGCTGATCCATGGGTTTACGCCAATTACGATACAGAGCAGGTAAAAACAGAGCGCTGCAATGAATAAATAGAATACCGGTTTTGGAAAACCCAGGGTTAAAATATCCTGTACATAATGCAAATGAATATTCATGGGTTCTTTGGGCCCCAAAGCGATCTGGTAAGTGGGCATACCACCCATCATGCTGTTGGTCCATTTGGGAAAGTGGCCGTATTTTTCCTTATACTCAAACGACTGTTGTGCCATGGCTTTCCACTGGATCACATCACTCTGCTGTACCACTTTTCCCTGGAGTGCAGGCTTGTTTAATAAAACGGATAATAATAAGAAAACAGCTACGGCTACCAGGTGGGGTAAAGCCTTCTTGAAATTGATTTGCTTCATAATTGATTTTTGCTTCGGCAAAATAATGCTAAAAAATTAAAACAGGCTGATAAAAGTAATAAACGTGGACCGGCTGCACATAAAAACAGCCACCGGTTAGAGTGGCTGTTATTTTACCTGTTCTTATTTCTGTTAATTACCCATTCCCTGTTGGGCGTTCTGCATACTGTCCATTTCGCCGCGCATGCTTTTCTTTTTGAATAACGCAACATCCATTTTACCAAAACGGTAGTTGAAGTTCAGGCGCAAAACCTGCGGGTCGCGCCGGCGGCTGTTGTCCTGTACAAAATAAACCGATTCGGAATGGGTGGCAAACAATTTGGTCCTGAAAATATCATTCATCTGCAGGGTGAGCGATGCGGCCTTGTTCTTCATAAAATCTTTTTTGATGGCAATGTCCACACCATAGTTTGGTTTGATATAACCCTGCGCACCGATCTGTGAGCCGCCAAACATCATCATGCCTCCTCCACCGCCGCCCCTGCCCGGGGGCAAAATGGTTTTAGCCTGGTAATCGCCGGATAACTGGATGGAATAGTTCTTTGGTAAAGTAAATGAATTATTGATCTTTCCAAACATGCTGAACTGGTCATTATCGGCGCCGCCGGCAATGGCGCCTGCTTTTAAGGTAGAATTATACAGGTTTATGTTCACATTAAAATCCCACCACTTGGTTAACTTGGTCCTGGTGGTTAATTCCAAACCCACATTGTAACTCGTATTGGCATTGGCAAAAGAAGTTATTAAAACGGTATCCGGTTGTGCATTGGGGTCGGGGTTCTTATCGAGGTACTGGTAATTGGTGATCAGGTTGTTGGTATTTTTTAAATAGGCCGTGGCTAAAAAACTGGTCTTTGCCGTTACCTGGTTTTGATAAGAGATCTCAGCCAGGTTGGTAAATTCAGGTACCAGGTTTGGGTTACCGATCGACAGGTTCAGCGGATCCGAAATATCGTAATTGGGCAACAGCTGGAAAAAATTGGGCCTGTTTATCTTTCTTGAATAGTTTACCTGCAGGTCAGATTTGTCATTCAGTTTGTAGGTCATGAATAAACTTGGGAACAGGCTGAAGGGGTAATCATTTTTAAACTGCTGGTTATTGCTGAGCAGCTTCCCGGTATAATTTGAACTCTCTACCCGTAAGCCAAGCTGGTATGAAAATTTCTTTATTTTCTGGCTAAAGGTCGTGTACGCTGCATATACCTGGTCGGTAAACTGGTAATCATTACTAAAGTCGGGAATACGAATATACTGCCCGCTGCCGTTCTGTACGTAATTGGTTGCATTGCTGGTATAATTCCTTACGGCTGCACGGATCCCCATTTCAATTTTCAGATTGGCATTGATGGGGTTCACATAGTCAGACTGTGCCGTAAAGAATTTCGTTTGGCCGCCACCGCCGGTACGCTCAACCACCGGCAATGTTTTTGGATTGTTGTTGCTGTAGAAATACTGTGAAACATAATCACCGGAATTTTCATTCCTGCTGGAATTGTAATTGGCATCCACAGTCCATTCTTTATTGGGTTTGGTAAAATTGTGCTTAAAACTGATGTTGGCGCCGATATTGCGGAAACCGAAAGCGGTTTTTGTATTCCGGAAACCCCAATCAGAATCCACGAGGCTGTTGTTGTACAGCGTATCCCTTTCAATATTGATATAATCCGTGTTTTTAAACTGGCCGTTCACAAACATACCGCCAACCGTAAGGGTATTGCGGTTATCGATAAAATAATCGAAACCACCCCTTAAAAAGGCAAAATAACCCCTGCTGATGGGTTTGTTGTTTTGTATAAATAAAGAAGTGGTATCATCATTTAAGTAGTTGGTGCGCTCACTGCTGTTTGTACTGATCGATTTGCGGGTATTGATCCTGCCCCTGGCAAAAAAGTTTATTTTATTCTGTTTGATGTTGATGTCGCCGCCAAGTGCCGGCCTCAAACGGGAATCAATACTCGCATTTATATTTCCGTTGTAACCGGCTTTACGGTTTTTCTTCATCACGATATTCAAAATGCCGGCACCGCCGCCGCTGGCATCAAATTTTGCCGATGGGTTGGTGATGATCTCGATACTGGCAATTTCATCTGCAGGTATCTGGTCCAGGGTGAGGGTAGTGGGCCTTCCGTCCACAAATATCTGCGGGGCTGCATTGCGCAGGGTAACATTTCCGTCAATATCCACATTCACCGAGGGTACATTTTTCATCACATCCACTGCTGTACCACCCACGCTGGTGAGGTTTTTTTCCACGTTAAAGACCTTACGGTCTATTTTCATTTCCAGGAGGGCCTTACTGGCAGATACGGTTACATTTTCGAGCTGCTGCGGATCTATTTTAAGGGTGATATTGCCAAGGTCCTTTACCACGGCACTGAGCATATTGCTCATATCGCCGTTTCTGGCGCCGCCCATATTCAGGTTAAAAGCAACTTTCTCTTCATAGGTCTTAAAACCAATGGCCGTTATTTTTAATTTATACTGGCCCATCACGTTCAGGTTGTCCAGGCTAAAATCACCTTTCTTGTCGGTCAACATACCGCCCACAACCACATCACTGCGTTTTTTGGTAGCCGTATCAAATTTGTTCTGGATCAATAAAACAGAAGCTGCTTCAAGCGGTTTGCCGGAAGCGGCATCCAGCACCTTGCCATAAAAATTTCCGAGGTTCATGTTTTGCCCGCCCATCTGGCCGCGTCCTGCCGCGGGCATCTGTGCCTGAATTAGCGAAACCTGCAGTAAAAGGGTACAAAAAAGTAAAGATCCAAACGCTTTATTCATCAGTGAATATTTTCTGTATTGATAAAAAAAATAATAATTGGCAAAGAACATGCTTTACGATCAGATTATACACCGCTTCAATGATGAGCGGTAGTATAAAAGGAAGCAATGATTGCCCTTTAACAAATTGTTAGCTAAAAAGTTGTGTATTTATTAAAATATGTATCAAACCCATCAATAAGCCAATGAAAGCTCCGGCTACCTGGGCTTTAAATAACTGTTTTTTTGCAGCATGATGAACCAGTTCTTCCATTTTACGGACTGAGAATCCGGCAATTTTTTGGGTAACGGTTTTTTCAATATCGAGATCCTTTTCCAGGTTGGCAATGTAGTTTTTCATCAAAACGGGGAACAGGGTTTCCAGTTCCATTAAAAAAGCTGTCTTTAACTGGTTGATGGTTTTATCGCCGATCAGCATCGAAAGCATGGGAAAGGTATCTTTTAAACGTACCCGTAAAAACTGGTCAATATGCATTTCAATTTCGGGTTTAAGCCTGTTGAAATTTTCGGGGTCGGCCACTTTTTGCTGCAGGGAATCCAATGAGAACATTTCGGTGCTCACCAGCATGCCGATCTTTTCGGCCACACGCTGCTGGTTGGCCGGGATGATGCCCTGTATTTTAAAACCCGCTACCTGCAATGGTTTGCGCGGCCTGAACAGGAACGTAATGCTTAACCGTATAACGATCCAGCCGGTAAAGGCAGAAATGACCAAAGGTAAAATGTATTGTAATGCGGTCATTAAAAATGTGTTTGGGGCTGCCCGCCCGGATGATTCCGTTCGGACGGGCAAAGTAAGTGATTAAAGCAGGCTGCTCAAAATGTATTTTGAAGGAGAACTGTTTTTCTTTATTTTTGCCGCAACACGGCGGACCTGTCCGGACCGGTTTTTTAAAATGGTAGTCGTAGCTCAGTTGGTTAGAGCATCAGATTGTGATTCTGAGGGTCGGGGGTTCGAGCCCCCTCGATTACCCAAAAAGATCCCTGCAAAGCGGGGATCTTTTTTTTGGGACCGATGGCTGAACCGGATCATATTTTACATTAAAATGGCATTTGTTTGCCGTTCATCCCTACGTATTTCCAAAAATCTTGTTTAACAAAACATTATTCAAATACCTGCGTTATGTTACCGTATAAACAATGGATTTTCCGTTAATTTTACAGCATGCAAAAAATTGCACAATTTATGATGAGTAAAAAATTCATACCGGTAATACTGGTACTTACCGCAGCGAGCCTTTTTGTAGCCTTTCAGTCACAGGGAAAATCAGATAAGGATAACCCCAAATCAAAGTACACCAGGATCATCCGCAATGTGGGCCTGTTGCTCGAACAGGGGCATTACAGCCCCAAAGCCATTGATGATAAATTCTCAGGCCTGGTATTGAAGAAATTTGTAGCTGACCTGGACAATGACAGGAATATTTTCCTGTCCGGTGATATCGACGGTTTTAAAAAATTTGAAAATAAAATTGATGATGAGATCAAGGGGGCAGAACTGGTCTCTTTTTTCACCATCAATGAAGTGTATTTAAAAAGGTTAAAGGAAACAGCCATGCTGTATACCGATATCCTGGCCAAACCTTTTGATTTTACAAAAGACGAAAGTGTAATGCTTGACCGGGAAAAGTTAAATAACCCCAGAACAGAATCGGAAAGAAAAGACATCTGGAGAAAACGCCTGAAATACCTCACTTTAGACAGGTATTACATCATGCTGGAAGACCGGGAAAAAAATAAGGGTAAAGCAGATTTTAAATACAAGGCCGACTCTACCCTGGAGCGTGAAGCAAGGGATGCAGTGAAAAAACAGATCGAAAGGTATTTTGCCACCAAGATCACCCGCGAGAACAATGATGAGAATTTCAGCGTATTTGTAAATGCCATAACCGGGTCGATGGATCCGCACAGCAATTATTTTGCACCGGTTGACAAGCGGACCTTTGATGAAGGCATGAAGGGCAGCTTTTTCGGGATCGGGGCACAACTTAAGGAAGATGACGGGAAAATTAAGATCGGATCCCTGATCTCCGGAGGTCCTGCCTGGAAAAGCGGTGACCTGAAAGTGGAAGATGAGATCATTAAAGTGGCACAGGGAAATGCTGAACCGGTGGATGTTACCGGGTATTCAGTAACGGATGCCGTGAAGATCATACGCGGTTCAAAAAAGGGTTCGGAAGTGCGTTTAACCGTTAGAAGGATGGACGGATCTGTAAAGGTGATATCCATCATCAGGGATGAAATAAAACTGGATGATACATTTGCAAGGAGTGCAATTATCAATGGCGAAAATAAGATCGGGTATATTTATTTACCCGAGTTCTATGTTGATTTTGCCGACCCCAACGGCGCAAAATGCTCAGAAGATGTGGCCCGGGAGATCGAAAAACTGAAGGCTGAAAATGTAGAAGGCATCATCATGGACCTGCGTGGCAATGGCGGGGGATCTTTACCTGAAGTGGTAAAAATGGTAGGATTGTTCATTGAAGACGGCCCCGTTGTTGTTGTGAAAGGCCGCGAAGAGAAACCTTACCAGTGGAAAGACCGTGATAAAAGCGTTTTATACAGCGGCCCGTTAACCGTAATGGTGGATGAGTTCAGTGCCAGTGCTTCGGAAATTTTTGCAGCAGCCATACAGGATTACAAGCGTGGTATCGTTATCGGCAGTACTTCAACTTATGGAAAAGGTACCGTACAGCGCAACATACCATTAAATCCTGAAAGTGAGAACCTGCTGTTCCAAAACAAGAATGCAGAAGACCTGGGATCGGTAAAGCTTACCCTCCAGAAATTTTACCGTGTAAACGGCGGTACAACCCAATTGAAAGGCGTTATCCCGGATATTGTGATTCCCAACCGTATGGAGTACCTGAAGTTTCGTGAAAAAGACAATACCGCATCACTGCCATGGGATGAGATCGCAAAGGCTGAATATAAACCCTGGACCAGCACGGTGAGCAATGACGTGGTGATCAATGTGAGCCATAACCAGATCAGCAACAACCCCAGGTTCAATAAGATCAAGGAAAGTGTTAACTGGCTTGAAACTTACAGCAACAAGGAGTATCCGTTACAAATGAATAAATATAAAGAAGATCAAAAGCTGTTGCAGGCCAAAAGAAAAGAGCTGGATGAATTGTATAAGCTGAATAAGGAAATGCCCGTTATAAATATTGCGGCTGATACAGTTGTTATCAATTCAACAAAGGATAAGTCTGATAAAAATACACAAAGGCTGAAGCGGGTAAGCAATGAAATCCAAATTGATGAGACTGTAAAAGTGATGAAAAATATGATCAGCCAGGGACCCACTGCCAGGGGCCA
>CAZBIK010000166.1:0-7912 GCA_964491955.1 uncultured Ferruginibacter sp. | reverse complement strand
TCAGAAGTGGAAAAAATAAAACCCATTATTCTCGATTGCATGCAGCATGCACTGGCCTTACCCAATGAGGTACCCACAGATGCAGAACTTGGTGTGGGAGATAACTGGCTGGAGGCGCATTAAACGTTGTGCATTTAACGGTGAGTCACCCTATATGGGGTGACCCACCCTATCAATACTACAGATAGTTCCTTTTGAGCCTCGTATTTTTTTTACGGCGCTGAATATTCCACAGGTCTCCAGAACTGAAAAGTTTCCCTCGCGAATTGAATGACCTTTTTGCCGGGGTATCTTTTCCCGGTTTGGCAAGCTTACCCGGGGGTAGTTCATTTATCAGTATACCCAACCCCCCATTTTTTGTTTTCATGACTTTCCTTTTAAATAGTAAAACAAAGGTGCAAACAGGCAGGTGTTATTTCAATCGCCTATGTTGTGAATTCTATCACTGAAAATGGGGAGTATTTATATAAATGGTTTAGTATTTGGAAAGTATTAAATCATCTTCAGTACCCCTGGCCGAAATAAATTTTATTGTCAGAAAATAACTTCAATTTTGCAGCATGAATAACCCTGCCCTCATTTACTGTTACGACGCTTACTGCGGCTGGTGCTACGGCTTCAGCCCGGTCATTAAAAAAATTGCAGCAGATTATAAAGACCTGCTCGATATTGAAGTCCTGAGCGGAGGCATGATGACCGGGGAATCTGCAATGCCCATTGAAAAGATCGGGCCCTATATCCAAACTTCATATAAAAGGGTAGAAGAAATGTCCGGTATCAAATTCGGCGATGATTTTTTATGGCATATCAACAACCCAGATAAAAGCGACTGGGTGATGAACTCTGAAAAGCCCGCCATTGCCCTGTGTATCGTAAAAGAATATTATCCCGAACGCCAGCTGGAATTTGCCACCGACCTGCAGTATGCATTGAATTACGAAGGCCGCGACCTGGATGATGATGAAGCCTACCGGCACCTGCTGGATAAATACAATATACAACCCGAAGCTTTTTACAGCAAGCTGAATGCTGATGAATATAAAGAAATGGCCCATTACGAATTTGCCCTGATGAAACAGTTACAGGTAAATGGCTACCCCACCGTTTTAATCCAAACCGGTGAACTGAAATTTGTAATGGTTGCCAGGGGATACACAGACTATGAAACCCTGAAAAACAGGATCGATCATATTGTAGAGGAGGCCGGTCTGAATGAAGCAGCTGAATAATACTTTATCATTTTATATTACACTTTATACATTTCTGTTTCCTTTTCATGTATATTTTCTGTACATTTCAACAAACAAATATGATTATGAGAAATACCAGCTTAATTTTTTGCGCTGTTGTTTTGTTAATGACCGCCTGCAATGACAATAGTAAAAATGAAACGTCAACAACCGATTCAACGGCAACAACAGTTGCAGAAACAAAAACTGATGCCGCACCCGCAGTCATGCCTGATTCTGCTGCCATGATGAAAGCCTGGGAGGATTTTAAGACACCCGGCGACATGCACAAATGGATGGCAAAAACCAATGGCACCTGGGAAGGCGAAATAACACAATGGATGGACCCGAATGCCCCCCCGGCAAAATCAAAGGCCACCATCACCCAGTCTTCGGCCCTGGGCGGCAGGTATGTGATCAGTAAGTATTCAGGGTCTATGATGGGAATGCCCATGGAAGGCATCAGTACTTTGGGCTATGATAATGCGAAGAAATTATTTGTAAGCACCTGGGTCGATAATTTGGGGACAGGCATTGTTCAAATGAGCGGAACCTATGATGAAGCTACCAAAACCCTTAACCTGAAAGGGTTTCAAACAGACCCCATGACCGGGAAAGAAAGTGATATCCGGGAAGAACTGACAACCATCGATAATGATTCTTACACCATGATCATGTATGGAGCAGGCATGGACGGAAAGGAAATGAAGTTCATGGAAGGCCTTTTTAAACGTAAAAAATAACCCTGTAAAAAATATTAAATGCCCTGTTTGCAACAGGGCATTTTTAATGCTTCTTTTTATTATCTTTCCTGTCAAAAAATAAAATGCACGCAGGCAAACAATACTCTTTTAAAGAAGTCATTCTCTGGACAAGAAAAGATATTTACTTTTTACTCCTTGTTTCTGCCATACCGGTTTGCTGTTACGAATTACTTGACCTGAAATGGCTGGCCATTCCCTGGTTGCCGGTAGCATTGCTGGGTACAGCCGTTGCATTTGTTGTTGGATTTAAGAACAATGCCAGTTACGACCGGATGTGGGAAGCCCGGAAGATCTGGGGAGCAATTGTAAATGCAAGCCGCGGCTGGGGAATGCTTGTTAAAGATTTTGTAAGTACAAAACATGCAGTATCTGTGGTAAGTAATGATGAATTAATAAACATACACCGGCAGTTGATATACCGGCATTTTGCCTGGCTCACCGCATTGCGGTACCAGTTACGGGAACCAAGAACCTGGGAGGCGATCTACCAGGAACACAATGCCGAATACAAGGAAAAATTTTTTACTGTTGATGAACATACAAATAAGATGGCTGATGCTTTAGTGCCATACCTTAGTGATGATGAATACAAAACGGTAATGACAAAATCCAATAAGGCTGCACAGATCATTGCCATGCAGTCGACCCAGTTGAGGGCATTGCTGGACAAAGGCCTGATAGAGGATTTCCGGCATATGGAACTGGAGAAGGTCCTGGTTGAATTGCTGAACCAGCAGGGTGCCAGCGAAAGAATAAAAAACTTCCCTTACCCCAGGCAGTTTGCCACATTAAATAAATGGTTTATCAGGGTATTTGTAATTTTGCTCCCGTTTGGGATGTTACAGGAATTTGAAAAATTCGGGGAACACCTGGTCTGGCTGTCAATACCATTCAGCGCCCTCTCCAGCTGGGTATTTACAACGATGGAAAGGATCGGGGAAAGCAGTGAAAGCCCTTTTGAAGGGAGCGCCAATGACGTACCCATCACTGCGATGAGCAGGACCATTGAAATTGACCTGCGTGAAATGATGGGAGAAACAGAAATACCGGAAGCCTTAAAGCCGGTAAACAATATTTTAACCTGATAAATCAATATGCCGGGCGGGTAAAACACTATGGATAAGATCAAAAAGATTTTCGCAGACAACAAAATTTGGGTTACAGAAAAACTGTCGGTAAACCCAGCTTATTTTGAAGACCTGGGTAAGGGGCAAAGTCCTGAGTTTTTATACATTGGCTGCAGCGACAGCCGCGTTACTGCCGAAGAACTGATGGGTGTGCAGCCCGGCGAGGTTTTTATTCATCGCAATATTGCCAACATGGTCATCAGCATTGACCTGAATGTGATGAGTGTATTGAATTATGCAGTAAGGCATTTAAAGGTAAACCACATCATTGTTTGCGGGCACTATGCCTGTGGTGGCGTAAAAGCCGCCATGCAAAGCGCCGACCTCGGTATATTAAATCCCTGGCTGAGAAATATAAGGGATGTGTACAGGCTACATAAAGAAGAATTAAATGCTATTGCTGAAGAAGAAAAAAGATACGACCGGTTGATAGAATTAAATGTACAGGAACAATGTGTTAACCTGATAAAAACCGCTGCCGTGCAACAGGCTCACCGCGAAAGGGGACTGATGGTTCATGGCTGGGTCTTTGATGTACATACCGGGAAACTGATCGACCTTAAAATTGATTTCCCGAAAATACTTAATGATATCATGGAGATCTATAAGCTGGACTAATACAAGTGTCTAGTTTCTTTTCCTTGCCGGTGCATAAAAAACCGGTTTAACGATTTTAAAAAAAACATTCTTTCTAAATTCGTTTGGTTTGATTTCATTGAGCAAAACCGGCCCGGTTGGCCTGAGTGCTTTTAACAACGGGGCAAAATTTTCTTCACTTTTTGCATGTTGCACAGAATCTTCGTAAACGGTGATCAGTATTAAGTCGAAATTATCCAATGAGTCGGGTCTTGCTTCAACCAGTTCGTAGGCTTTGATTATTTTATTTTTTACAGCGGCATCCCTGTACAGTTTCCAGTTGTTTTCATAATAATACATGGCTTCTGCTTTTTTACCGGCTGTGATTTTTACAAAATCCATTATAATAACTTCTTTGTTTTTTTGAGCATTGGCTGAAAATGAAAACAAAACAATGCAGCAAAAAACAACAACAAAACGAAACATAAACGATTGAATTTTTTCCTGGATTATCTTTTTAAATTCTTCTCATATATTTCTATCCATTTCTCCACGGTTATCTTACTGATCAGTTCACCAATTAACTGATAGGGAATTTGTTCAGGTTTCTTGAACCGCATACAGCTTTTGCCCATATCCAGTTTACCCAAACCGGTTTTTGCGTATTCATCCATAAACCATTTCAGCAGTTTTGGATCGGCATAAATACCCATGTGGTAAAAGTTGATGCTGTTCTTTTGAGAAGCCAGGCCGGCAAAGGGCAATGGGTCTTTGGGGTTGCAATGATAGCCTGCCGGGTAAACGGAATGCGGCACACAATAACCCATCATGCCATAGCCCATCGTTTCTTTAAACCCTTTGGGCAAATTTTTTGAAATCACCTTACGCAGTTTGTTCATGGCTTCCTGCCTTTCGGGCGGAACTTCTGATAAGTACTGTTCAACTGTATCTGCTTTCGATTGCATGATGATAAATTTATATTGAAATAAATTTTTGGTAAATCTAATGTAATACAATTGTTCCGGATGTAAAATACCGCTAATCAAATTTTACGGCTTAGGTAAGAGCCGCATATAAATATAAAGATGAGAAAGGTACAAATGATGGGCGGTGCAAATGTAAATGCCAGCATGGCGGCAAACACAGCGCCGAAAATAATTATTTGTATCATCAATACCCCTTTCCACAGATCGGCTGTAATATTTTTTTTGTTCAGATACCAGTTCAGCACAGCGCCAAATAAACATATCAATGTAAAGCAAAGGCTTAACCCGGTAAACAGGCTGGCAAAACTTGGATTAAACCCCATGCCGGCATCTGGTTTGTAATTATTGACCAGGTCAAACAATTGCTTTTCGGTATCATTCGCAGGTTCGGGATTCATGAAAAAGCTAAGGGAATGAAATGCGGCAGTTAGTAACTGGGCTACTATTGTTCCCCATATCCAAAAGGAGAATTTTTTCAACATGGCTGGAAGTTTTGGTACAGAAAGATAATCTAAAAATCAAGGATCCTGAAAAACTGTGGCCATGGCCCCATCTCTTCTTTATACTGTTTAGCCATCACCCTGGTTATTTGAGCAATATGGGTAAGGTCGTGCACCACCCAGGTTGCCAGTAAGTGCCGCAATGTAACATCTCCCAATACCGGGTGCATTCCTTTCCTGTCCAGGTCAGCTACGGTTAAATTCAAAGACCTGAACCAACCCATATTTTCTTTCCGGAGTGCTGCAAATTCATCCAGCAGCTGTTGCATGGATCTTCCTTTACTCTCTTCATACATAGCCACCCGGTTCCACTTTTCAAATGTTTTGGTATTGCCGTATTCCAGGATCATTTTTGCCCTGGCCGTCCAATCGGTTTTTTCGCCGTGTATCAAATGCCCAACTACATCGTAAGGGGAAAATGTTTCCGGGCCTTCGTTTGGCATTATCCAGTCATCGCTTAACCCGGCAAGCAATGAATGAAGAACTGCGGGTGTCCGGTCCAGTATCTCGTAAGATCTTTCTAAACTGTATTGCATGGTTACTGGCGTTTGTAATAAAAGTTTTGTTTTTTGCCGGTCTCTGTGCCATCATCAATAAAGGCATGTAATGAATCCGCTGTTACAAACCTGTAAACAATCCTTTTGGGGAAATCATGTGCCGGGTTCTCAAAAAAGAACAAACTTTCATCGGCCTTTGTCAATGTAAATGCTATGGGTTGCCGGTTGTTCTGGTCTTCAACAGTTGATGTATAAAAAATGCCTTCTTTTGTATTGGTAAGGGAAACCCTTTCAGTTACGATCGTGTCGCTGCCCCTGATCATATATCCCCTGTTTTGCAAATACTGGTTATCGACTTTTTTCCATTCCTCGCAAATAATTGTACCCCGTTTGGACACCATTTTCCAGGTTCCTTCCAGGGCATGCAGTTTTTTAAATATTTTGCTGTTATCCGTAAACTTGAATGCTGCCAGGCAGGTTATGGCTGCAATGGCGATCAGTATTTTTTTCATGTTTGTTGTTTTATCATTGCTGTTTACCCGGGCATTTGTGATGGTTCAAAAACCCCTTCCTCAGTTATAAGCCCTTTTAAATAATTAAGAATTTATAACACGTTGTATTTGCTCGTTCTTATTTCTAAGATCAATTCCTCCCTCCAGCAAGGACTTCATGTTGGCCAGGTAAAAGGTCCAGCCCGTTTTGCAACCCAGGTGCCAATTGTGCATACCAAAATCATCTGTGGGAATACTGTCCTGCATCAGTTCAACAATATTTTCTCCCAGTTCTTCCTTAATGGTCACTGAACAGTTGCCTGCTTTTCCAAAACTGAATTTCAAAAAGTCTGTTCCGTTTGCTGCCAGGATAGTGCCTTCTTCTGTTGTTTCATCACTCCAGCCATGCCAGCGCCACCGGTAGCTGTCTCCTTCCTGCACAAAATCATCAACCGCCTTTAAATTACCATCAGGCGTTTTAAATTCACTCAGCCGCAAGAACCAATATTCCATTCCATCACGGGTTGCCCAGCACCGGTATAATTTTTCGATGGGAGCGTTTATATTTATCCTGGTAACAAAACGGCTCCAGTCATAATTACTCATAAAGTTTCGTTTTTATTTTAAAACTTATTTTTCAGCTTCCATAGAAAATGCTTTACTGAAATTTGCTTCATTTGCATCTTTGCCGGTATCTGCATCTACCAGTATCTTCCAGGTACCATCTTCTTTTTCCAGCACTACAAAGAATCTCCCGTAATAAGACCTTGGTTCTTTTCCTTCCTGCATTACCGTTCCTTTATAATAACCGGTTTCCCAGGCCCTGGTTCCGTTGCTGATCCTTTTATCAAAACGCAACCCGAATAAAAGTTTGCTGTTTTTTTTAACCGGTGCTGCATTGGGGTCAATGGGCGGAAAATATTTTTCATAATCAAGCACGGCTTTCCCGTCAATCTCTACCCTTGTTACCCGTTTGCTGTGCACATTTCTGAACCCTTCCTGGTTGCCTGAAGTAAGGTGCGCAATGAATGGTTTCCATACCTGTTCATTGATCTCTTTTATCCATTTAAGGCTGTCGGGTTGTGCTTTCGCCGGTAATGAAAACAGGGCGATTGCCGAAAGCAACAAAAGTTTTTTCATTGCATTGCATTTTATTGTGGAATACTATGCAGGCCTATACGGTTCCCTTCTGTATCCATGAACAGGGCCATAAAACCATATTCCGGGCTGATCTCGGTTTTGGGCATCATGATCTTTCCGCCGGCTGCTTCCACCTTGTCCAAAACCCCTTGTACATCGGGGTTTGCATTTAAATAGATCAAAGGCCCATCGGTTGCAGAGGCTTTGTGGAAACCGCCGCTGTCGCACAATGCACCCCCAACCTGTGTCATCATATCGTCCAGGGGAAACATCCTCATTTTGATATTGGGCATATCCATGGGTATCATGGTCATACCAAAAATGGCCTCATAGAATTTTTGAGCCCGGTCAATGTCGGTGGTTGGTATTTCAAACCAACTGATCGCGTTTTGCATGTTTTTATTTTTTTTAATGATGAATTAACTGCCGATGCGCCTTCAGTGTTATTTATTTATAATGAATACGCATTTTATCTTTCGCCTGTTACCGGCATAAAACCAGTTTTTATTTATCGCCTTTGCAAAATTGAATGAACGTATTTTCATCAATTTCAAAGGCCTTAAAATTATTTTCCTGGTTAACCAGGTTTGTTGCAATTCCTT
>CAZBIK010000165.1:0-7971 GCA_964491955.1 uncultured Ferruginibacter sp. | reverse complement strand
TTCAGGGCCGGGGCGGACACAGCAACAATCCCCCACAGCAGCAAGCCCCGGACGTCAGGCGACATTTGTAAAGCGCACATAATCATGAGAACTTATATCAAAGTCTACATTTTCCTGCTTTGCTTTTTTAGTACAGGCTGCAATCAAAATAATTCAAAAGGTGAAGACCTGGGAAGTGGGAATATTTCTTCCAGTCCCGATAACAGCAAAAAACCAAATGCTGAATCAAAAAGTGAACAATTTGATAATTTGGCTGACTTTGGTCACCTGGCACCGGTTAAAGTGGTAAATCCACAAGGCAAAAACGCATATGAAAAATACGGAATTGATTTTTCGGGCAATTGTTACACCTGTGATCTTGCAGCTATCAGTATTAATAAAAAATACTTTGACATAATAAATGTCTGTAATAAAGATGATTTTCACAGAGAAGAAAAATTTAATTACCAGGCTTCTCCAAATGAGCTCATCGTCAATACGGAAAAGAATAAATTTATTTTTACAAAGATTGATACAGCCCCAATTTATGAGTTAAAAATTCTTGGAGAAAAAATCTCGTTGAAAGAGAAAAGAATTTCGAGATTTTATACACAACAAAAAGAGCTGAATAAATTCAAACAGCACGATTGCGGAGAATTTGATGGTTAGAAAACGTCGCCAGACATTGGTTGGGCGTAATTGGGGCTTGACGGAAAATTGTTCAGATCCTGTACAGATCCAGGAATTGTCTATCGGCCCGACCGTTTACTTATAGCTGCACGTTTCTATTTAAATAATTCGTTACTTTATAGCATCACAGGCCGGGCGGACATAGAGTAAATTCCCCAACTGCACAAAGCCCTGGACGTTAGCTGCCATTTCGTGCGACCAGCTTCAAAAAACAAATAGTGAATACCAGCAAACAAATAGCAACTTTCTTTTTAGCGCTGATTGCCTTTTTTTGCTCAATTGGTTCATACGCACAAAACTCTTTGACTGGTGATGGGTTTGGAGGCCGTTCATGGTATGTTGCCCACAATTACCAGGTTGGTGCTTATAGTGGTTATACCGTTTGCGGGCCTGCTGATCAACTCTATGCATGGGGAAGTAATATTCATGGAGAATTAGGAATTGGCACTTTAATTTCAAACACAATACCGGTACCGATTCCAAACATGACCAATGTTAAATTCTTTACTACCGGATATGTTTCAGGTGTCATTAAAAAAGACAGCACAGCCTGGATTTGGGGGGCGGTCTATGATTTCACAGGAATGGTTATTACGCCAAACCCAACACAGGTATTATCTGGTGTAAAATTTATTGATGGCGGATTAACACATATTGTGTTCGTAAAAAATGATGGGACAGTTTGGGGTGCCGGCAGGAATTATAAAGGAGAATTAGGCAATGGTGTAAATTCATCCCCATTAGTAATAATTCCCCCGGTTCAAATGACCGGAGTTACAAATGCTGTCAGGGCAATTGCGATAGGCGGTCTTACAGGCTCTTCACCGGCAACTATGATTCTGTTAGCAGACAGCACTGTTAAAATAACAGGTGGCGATGGACAGTTTATGCAAGTTTCAAACTCCACGCCGGTAACGTTGCCGGGTTTAACTAAAATCGTAGATATAAAAGGGAACAATATTGCAGCCTTTGCTTTAAATTCAAATGGAGAAGTTTATTCCTTTGGAACAGAAACCCCATTAGGTTCTTTAGGGCTTGGCGTTCCTCCTTTTACCTACATGCCGCCAACGAAAATTAGTTTTCCTGCTGGTGCTGCTCCAATAATTGCACTTTCAGCTAATAATGATGGTTTTTCAGCTCTTGCTCTTGATGAAAATGGAAATGTATATGGATGGGGATACAATGTCCATGGTGAACTCGGAGATGGCACTTTTATTACCAGGGCCAGCCCAACGTTAGTTGCAACTAACGTTATAGACATTTTTGCAGGAGAAACCTTTTCTTATATATTAAAAGCTGACAACAGCTTATGGGCTACAGGAAGAAGCGGTTGGCCCAACACAGGCGGGTATGATTATGGAAGCATATGGATGAATCAAACAAACGTAATGAGGAACAGTTTTACACAAATAGACCCTACTGCTTCACCATGGAATTTATGTGCTCCCAAGCCGTTTGGCATGGTCACATATCCCCCAACTCCGGTTGACTCATTGTGCAAGATCGACTCTATATTGAAAATTTATCCGGTACCAAGCCACCAGGCACTTACAATTGAAAAAAGAGCTTCTATTTGCAAAGTAACAGTAAACATCTATAACAGTATTGGCCAGCTTATAATTAAAAACAAAATCATAAAAGACGGAAATAATGTAATTGAATTATCCAATTTTGCCGGTGGTGTCTATTTTGCACAATTTTTTTCTAATGGTAAAGCACAATTGACAAAAAAGTTTTTAAAACGATAATTCATTTACTTAATTATCAACCGGCAGGCAATGACAAGGGTTATGCGTAAACCTGGGATGGACAAACAATCTTCAGCATCGGTGTGCTAACAATCATTGGCTAAGGGTGCCACTCCCGCAAAAAGCGGGACAGGCTGTATGCTAATTTGTTTTAAATTTCAGTTTATAAATTGCGTTTGTTAATTTACATCGCAGCGGGGTCGGAAACAACAACAAATACCCAAGTTGCGCAAAGCTTCGCCCGTTGTACGCAATTAGATCAAGAGCACTCTGTTCCATAAGTCATGACAAAATCAAAGCATTTTTCAAGGATAATTAAAGTGTTCTTTATTGTTGCTTTTATATTGACAATTGTATTTGTGTTGCTTTTCTTTTATAGTACTTCTGTGACAAAAAACTTTGACAGTTATGAATACCAACTCCCATTTGAAAAAGGAACCAGGCATCGGGTTGTTCAGGGATATGGAGGTCTTTTTACTCATAGATACATTGCAGCCCTAGATTTTGAAATGCCAATCGGCACTCCAATATATGCGGCAAGAAGTGGGATAATCTATAGTTATAAAGACAGTAATGATGAAGGCGGGTTTCTTTCCAGCCGAAAGGCTAATTATATAATTATTAAACATGATGACGGAAGCTTCGGTTGTTATTGGCATTTGAAAAAAAATGGCGTAATAGTTAAAGGTGGGTATGTTTCAAAGGGACAGCAAATAGGCTTAAGTGGGGCTACCGGTTTTGTACTAAGACCACATCTTCACTTTTCTGTAAAGCGAATACTAAATTATCAAATGAATTCCTTTGTAAAAACAAAATTCAAAACCACCATGGGGTTAGTCTTTTTGGAAACAGGCGAATCTTACGAAAGACCATGAGACTAACTGCGTACAACAAGGGGTTTGCTGCAAGTGAGGCTCGACGCCATAAAATATCCGATCTGCAGGGATAGCATCTTTCAAGGCTTTTACAATTTCGATATGCCATGCAAACAAACAATTCCGAGTGAATTTTTAGATTTTCATAAAAAAATTTGCGAAACCGAAAAGTTGCACATATATTTGCAACCAAACGGTTTCATTAATCAGAAAGACAAATGCGCAGAGATATTTTCCAGGCAATTGCTGACCCAACAAGGCGGGCCATTATCGCCTTAATTGCCTTACAGGCAATGACACCTAATGCCATTGCCGACAACTTCAACACGACACGGCAGGCTGTTTCAAAACACTTACGCATTTTAACAGAATGCGAACTTGTAAAACAGGAACAAAAAGGACGGGAAATTTACTATTCACTGGAAATTGACAAAATGAAAGAAATAGATAAATGGCTGGAACAATACCGGAAGATCTGGGAAACCAAATTCAACCAATTGGATAATTTATTATCAACCATTAAAAAATCCCGCCTACGCTAAAGCTTCGGTGGACAAAACTAAAAAAATGAATAATTTACAATTTGATTTTACTGTTGACAAAGCAGCGAAAACGGTATTCATTACAAGAGAATTTGATGCTGACCTTTCACTGGTATGGGACGCATTTACAAAACAGGAAATGCTTGACCAATGGTGGGCTCCCAAACCTTTTGAATCAAAAACGAAAGTAATGGAATTCAGGGTTGGTGGTCGTAGATTTTATGCAATGGTTGGTCCTGAAGGGCAGGAGATGTGGCAACTGCAACAGTATACTTCCATCACTCCAAAAACCAATTTCAAATTTTTGAGTGTGTTTGCAGATAAAGATGAAAACCCTCATTTGCCGGGGTCAAATTGGGATTTGAATTTTACTGAAGAAAATAATATAACGAAGGTCAGTATTTCCATTTACAATGACTCTCTTGAAAGAATGGAAAAAATGATAGAAATGGGCTTCAAAGAAGGCTTTACCATGACATTAAATGAATTGGAAAATTTATTACCAACTTTAAAAAAATAGCGCAATGAAAAAGTTTAAACTTACATTTTTGACAGCAGTAGTGATAGCGGGCCTGATGGGTTGTGGAGATGCTCAACAAGCTTCTCACAAAAACAATAAAATGGATACCACTTCCAATCAAAATTTAACAAATAAAACTGATTCAATTATGCAAAAAATTACACCTTGTCTTTGGGTTGATAAAGATGCAAAAGCAGTAGTCAATTATTACCTTTCGATTTTCAAAAATGGTAAACTGAAAGAATTTCGCCAATATGAGAATCCGCCTGAAGCAAAAGGGCAGGGAGGACCGGACAATTTTGAAACAGCAGTTATGGAAATTGGAGATATTGAATTCAGTATTTTAGCTGCAGGCCCATACTTCAAGTTTAATGAATCTGTTTCGTTTGTGATCAATTGCAAAGACCAGGCAGAAGTAGATTATTACTGGGATGCCCTGACCGCAAACGGTGGTGAAGAAGGATCCTGCGGGTGGTGTAAAGACAAATATGGTTTATCGTGGCAGGTTGTTCCTGTGGAATATTTTGACCTTATTAACAGCGATGATCCCAAAGTGAGGGAAAAGGCAATGAAGAATACATTTAAACAAAAAAAGTTAATACTTTCAGAACTTAAATGAACCAAATAATACCGGCTAAAAAGCACAGGTCAGCATTTGGGTTCAAATAAGAATTACATGCGACGAAATATTTATCCATAATGAGTAAAATTATATTTGACAGTGCAATATCTCTTGATGGTTTTTTCGCAGGAGATAACAGGGGCCCAAAAAATCCCATGGGTGGTGTTTCCCAACAAATTCACGCGTGGATGTTTAATCAAAAAGCTTTCTGGGAATACCTGGGTTTTGAAGGAGGCAAAGAAGATGGACCTGACGGGAAATTTATCAGGGAAACCATTGAGCGGACAGGTGCATTCATTATGGGAAAGCGAATGTTTGATGAAGGAGAAGCCATTTGGCCAAATGACCTGTATAAAGCTGATGTTTATGTATTAACACACGAAAAACGGGAACCCTGGGTTCAGGAAGGAACGACAACTTTTTATTTCATAAATGACGGAATAGAAAGTGCCCTGGACAAAGCAATACGATCAGCAAAAGGAAAGGACGTAAGAATTCAGGGTGGCGCAAACACTATTCAACAATTTCTCAACGCAGGGTTTGTTGATGAATTTTTCATTCACATTGCACCGGTCTTTTTAGGAAGCGGTATCCGGCTGTTTGACGGCATTGACAACAATAAATATGAAATACAAATTGAAGAAGTAATACCGTCAGACCTGGTAACTCATTTAAGATATAAACTGGCAAAGAAATAAAACAACGACCCGTTGACATGGGGGTTTATACACTTAGGGCAAAACAAGCAATTTTTCAGCTGCGACCCCCTATCAATCCTCGGCTACGGGTGCGATTGTTAGATAAATATTTTTATTTTCAATTTATAAATTTCGTTTAGTAATTTACATCCAGTCCGGGCGGACACAGCATCAGACTGCCGGCCTTGCTCCGTGCCCCGTCGCTAAAGCTATGGCGCAAGTGACAGAACCTGCCAGTCGGCCTTGCTCCGCAGAAGCTACGCGAAGGCGAGCAGACAGGGCTACGCGAAGGCGAGCAGCCAGGTACCCAAACTACACAAAACCCCGCCTTATGGCAGCAATTTTAAAGTGAGCTCAATGACTTCAAAAGTATTCTGTTTTTTCATTTCAACTGTCCTGGCCTTTACTATTGGCTGTAATTCACAACCAGTCGTAAAAGGTTATTTATTGACAAGCGGTGAAAAAACCATTTGCGACAGTTTACAATTAGACTCTTCAATCATCAAAGACATCCGGCTGTTTAATACAAACAAAATTGAACCGTTTCATTATTCTTTGGGAAAATTCATCACTAAAGAAGGAGAAATTGAATCTGACCCTGTTTTTTTACAAGGACTTGTTTTCGATGAACAAAACGCAAAATCTTATGAACTGGTATTTTCATTAAAAAACAAATTGAAAGAGAAAGGATATAGCATTTTCCTTTTGGAGAACAACTTCAACATTGACAACAAACCCGACAATATCGGAGTTCTCAAAACAACAGACAAGTACACTGTACTCAGGCAAATTGCAACTGATGGTATTAACTGGGACATAACCAATGACAGCCTGATCACAATAATAAAGACCTTTGACAAAAAATATTCGCTTGAACTTATTGGTGCATCAGGCGACTGGTGTGAGTTTATTATCAATAATGAACCAAATAACTGGACACAGTTTGCTGAGGAAGTTTATAAAGTATGCCCGGACGTTGTAGAACAGGGAACAGGTACTATTCAGGCTCTTGCAGACGAAATGAAAAGAACAAAGCGCTTATACTTTTGGTGGGACTAAAACCGTGCCTACCCTGGAACATCAGCTATTTTCAAATTCCAGCATCAGTCCGGTCAGTCGAAATACTAATTCCCAACCTGCATGAAGCCAACCCGTTGGTGGCTATTATAAAAGACCTTATGTATACAATGTAAAAACAACATTATTTGAAATGAATCAAAAAGATCTTTCCGATTTAACAGACGAAGAATTGTTACAGGAAGCAAAAAAGCTGAGATCAGCTTCTATAACCAATGCTTTTTTAATCGGATTCCTCATAGGAATTATTATTTTCAGCATAGTGAAAAACACGTGGGGTCTTCTGACACTAATCCCTCTTTATATTATTTATAAATTGAGTAATCCATCAAAATATGACAAAACTGAACTTGAAATTCTTTTAAAAGAACGGGATCTAAAAATCAGATAATAGAATAACCGCCACCGGCAATATATTTGCGCAAACGGGGCTGACCGTCCCACGAATATCCCGGCTGACGCAAATATAGATCGTTGGCAGCACTGCAAACTAACACCAGAATAATACAATGAACCTGTTTTCTGTTTTCAATAACAATAAAGGCGCAATTACTCTAAAAATCGGGGCGGGTAAATACTTCATTGAAATTCCTAAAATATATTTGTGGGAGTATGACAATGAAGACACCCTGTTGTTTTATCCTAAAGGCGATGAAACTATAACTATAAGGGTTACTGTCTTGAGTATTGAACGAAAGGATGGTAAGCCATGTCATGGTGCAGATATCGTGTTAGAAGAAGCCGTATCAAAAAACTTTAAACACGAGATATTGAGTGAAGGTATTGTTCTTTCGGAAGCACCCCCAGAACAAACTACAGAAGGAGACACAGCGTTAATTATGCAGTTTTGGTATCTTGGCCGTAATAATAGCCTCATCATATTTTCTTCAACTACTTTAGCTGAACAGGAGGATAGCAAAGCAGTAAGACAAATGAGAAGTCACCTCCCTCAAATATTCAGGTCAGTAAAAAAACCGTAGCACTACTGCCTGCATCGGTTTTTGCGGCAACCTGGGCTGAACTAACAATCTTCAGCAGCGGCTCGCTAACATTCACCGGCTATGGGTGCGCCGCCCCCCAAAAATGCGGGGAAGCCTGTTTACTAAATATTTTTGATTACAATTTTAATTTTCATTGCTTAGTTTACACCCCCCCTGGTCCGGGACCGGCAAACATGACCGAATCTTCACCTCTGAGGGATCTGTCTCACAAAACCGACC
>CAZBIK010000164.1:0-8033 GCA_964491955.1 uncultured Ferruginibacter sp. | reverse complement strand
ACAAAAGACCGATATTATACAACAGGAAGCCCTTCGCTTTTTTACCGGCGACTGGAGCGATCTTAAAAAAGTAAAACTGCATTTAAAGGGAACGCCTTTCCAGTTAAAGGTTTGGCAGTCACTTTTGCGGGTTCCTTTTGGCAGGTTGTCAACCTACTCAAATATTGCAAGCGATATTGAAAGTCCCGGAGCATCAAGGGCCGTGGGCACGGCTATTGGAAATAATCCCGTTGCCTTCCTCATCCCCTGTCACCGGGTAATTAAATCCACCGGTATCACCGGTGATTATCATTGGGGATCCAACCGCAAGACAGCTATGCTTGGGTGGGAAGCAGCGAAAGTTTCATCTGCATTTTAAGTCAGCAAGTTTCGGGTTGTTTTAACAATGCACTTGCCACATTTTTACATTGAACCACATAGTAACATAGAAACATAGATTGTCACATAGGATTCTATGTGGTTCTTCCTATTGTGTACTATGTTCCTATGTGGTTCCCGGTTTATTTTTTTCGACTGTCACTAAAACAATTCAACATGCAAAAATTCAAAATCGTTCCCCTCAGTGCAGCATACGCAGCCCGGATCCGCGAAACCAAAAAAGATGATTTCGGGCATGAAATAGTAGAACAGGTTGCCAAAGGCAAGGGCCCCTGCCGCGTTTCGCTTAAACCATTTGAAGTGGGAAAAGATGTGCGTTTGCTTTTTTCACACAGCCCGTTTGAGTTCGACAATGCCTTTAACCAGCCAGGCCCCATATTTATCAATAAGGAAGTTGTGGAACCTTATGCTGATATATACCGCTTCCCGCCGGAAATAAAAGCGGATAAGATCAATTTTCCGTTGACTTTGATCGGGTACAACCAATCACAGAAAATGGTTTTTACAAAACTGGTTGGTGATGAGGATGTGGATCTGCTGATCGTAAAAATATTTGACGAAAACCCCAAAGTTGAATACCTGCATGCAAGAAATGCAGAAGCCTGTTGTTATATCTGTACAATCGAAAGGGTTTGACCGGTACAATTTTAAAACTTATTTTCTGATCCTGTCAATCACCGCTTTATTAAAATTACCCGGCTCCTCCTCCAGTGGCTCATGCCCTGATCCTTCGAACCATACCATTTCTTTTTTGGGAGCTTTCAGTTTATTGTAAAAATCCTCCGTTACAATGGCAGGCAAACTCCGGTCGTGCCTGCCCGCAAAAAAATAGACCGGTACTTTCAATTCCGTGATGCCGGTAAAATCGGTCTCAAAAATGGTATTGCCCAGGCGGGATGCAGAATAAAAGAAACCTTTAAGCCAGTCGTAATTTTTATAATCTTCATACTTGCTTTCAGCGATCTTTATCTCGGCCTCGGCTTCTTTACTGTAAATGGCACCTCCGTATTCAGTGAGCATTTCATATTTTTTGAAAAAACAATCCAGGGTTGTTTTGCAGAATGAGCTGTCGTTATTTTCCAGCATCGCCACCCGTTTCAGCATTTGCTTATCCTTTTTTATTGTGGCCTGCTGCTTTATCCAATCCCTCGACACTACAATGCTCCTCTCCATATCAATGATCTGCGATATTCCAAAATACGCGGCATAATCTTCCGGGTATTTATTGATGAGGTGAATGCCCAGTACGCTTCCCCATGAAAAACCGGCGAGGTAAATTTTTTCCTGCTGAAATTTCTTTTTCAGAAACTGTGTTAGTTCATGGGCATCCTGTACAAGTTGTTCCAGTGATAAATTTTTGGGATCGGGGTTGTGCATAAAGGATCTTCCGCAACCGGCCTGGTCCCAGGAAACCAAAATGACCGATTTGGTAAGATCCCCGTTAAAATACCTGAGGTGCGGCGTTTGCGGCCAACCCGGACCACCATGTAAAAAAAGCAGTACCGGGTTTTTGGATGATGAGCCGGTCATTTCAACATATTGTTTTTCGCCTCCGAGTTCGATCAATGACTGTACATTGACCGCCGTGTCTTTAATGGTTTCTTCTGCGGCATCATTATATTTATTAGATCGGTTCTGACAGGCAAAAAAAGGGATCAGTATTGAAAGGAATATTGCTTTTTTCATACCGTTGTTTTTGAATTGGATGGCTGGGGTACCCGTTGTGGCAGCCGTAATTGGCATCTTCCAAATGTAATACTTTTAGTCATTCCAATAAACCTTTTCCAAGGCGAGTCCTGCGGCTAGCACACATGGCCAAAGCAGAGACTCGCCTTGGAAATTGGAATGAGTCGAAACCGGGTTTTCACTGGTAACCCCGCCTTCGACAAGCTCAGGCTGACATCACAATTTCTAAGGCGAGTCTCATTTTAGTGTTTAGCGTTTATCATGAACTCGCAATCATAGTAGAACAGCGAGTCCTGCGGCTAGCACACATGGCCATAGCAGAGACTCGTCTGGAAATGAGTCGAAACCAGGTTTTCACTAGTAACCCCGCCTTCGACAAGCTTCCCGAAATAATCGGGACAGGCAGGCTGACAGCTCTTTTTTTAATTGGTATCGTGATTTTATTCCTCCAACATTATTTCCAGGTCCTTTATCATCGAAGGACTTAGATCATAACGGTTTTTATCAGCTGCCTTAAAATACTGTTGGGCATTATACCCTTTGTTTTGTGCCTGCATGTATTTGCCCATCCAGTAAAGTTCCATTCCTTCCAATGGTTTGCCCGATACCTGTGACTTGTATATCTTTTCGGCTGCTACAGCAAAGTTATTGCAATGCAATGCCCACACATACCAGGCATAGGTTTGCGGGGTTGCCCGGTTCATCAATTCCCTTTCGGCAATGATTAGTGCTTTGGCGGGTTCATCTAAAATGCCGGTGTACAACTCCAGCAAATATTTATTGTACATGTTTCCATAAGCCGGGGCCGTTACAACCGAAACAAATTCATAGGCCCATTTTTTTTGCTGAACAGCATCTCCCCTTGCTTCAGCCACCTGTGCCAGTTTAAAAAGCAGGTCAGGCGCTTTTGTCTTGCTTTGTACAAAACGGAATATTTTTTCGGCCAAAGTATCGTTTTTGTCATGCATCAAAGCGATCCGGCCAAGTCCGGCTACTGCATACAGGTCAGCCGACTGTAAAAGGATGGAACGGGTAAACAATTCATAAGCCAGTTGTGCGTTACCGTTATGCAGCTGCAGGTCGCCTTCATTGGTCAGGGCGGCCTGCTGTAAGAATATATTAGCCCCTGCCAGTTCCGATGCCCGGTGCATGGATGCTATGGCGGTATCCAGTTGCCCATTATAATGTGCCAGTTTTGCCTTGCGGAAATGGTAACCGTAATCGGTTTGGTCAGCCATTTTTTTCAGTTCGTATTCAGCAAGGCCGTAATGGCCCAGCTCAAAAGCCACATCAAAACCCATCGATGCGGATTCATAATTTTTAATGCCAATGGTTTTTGCAATTTGAAATATGGAATCGGCTTCTTTAAAACGGTGTTGAAGGGTACTATTACGCACAAGTGCCAGTTTGGGGCCCGCTTCTTTGTGGTTAAATGCCTTATCAGCGGCGTGTAAAATGCTGTCGGCCGATAACAGGTGTGCAATATTTCCGGTAAGCTGAAAATTGTCCACAAAGGCTGATGCATACTTCATTTCATTCACCAGTCCTGGTTTTTCGGGATCGATCCGGTTCTTCCAGAATTGCATTTCAATTGCGGATGCATTTTGTATGGCCGTATCGGAATAATGGCTGATCAGGCTGTCGATGAATGCAGCGGATACAATGGGTTTGTTTTCAGTTTTGCAGGATGCCAGGGCAAAAAGCATGGCCATGCCGGTAATGATCTGTTTCAAGGTTGGTTGTTTTGGAATATATACGGAGAAATGGGAAGGGCAGATTGGATAAACGTTTTCCCAGGCGAGTTATTAGGCCACCACAAATGGCCTGGTGCAGAGACGCCTGTGAAATCTGAATTGTGAACAAGATGTCAGCCTACCTGCCCCGATATTTTCGGGGAGCTTGCCTTGCTCCGCCGTAGCGGCTACGCAGAGGCGAGTCGAAGGCGGCTTCAACTCAAAATGCCGGGATTCGACAGGCTCACCCTGACAACACTTTATGATTTTCAAATTGCTTTCTATTAGGCGGATCACATTTTCAGGCATTGTGTACAGGCCATGGACTCGCCGTCTTTGTTGAACGGCGAGCCTGCCTACCGGCAAAGGCAGGTCCCTTACAGGAGACTCGCCTGTGAAATAGAAGCTTGCTTTGCTCTGCCGTAGCGGCAACGCAGAGGCGAGTCAAAGGCGTTTAAAAAACCGGGTTCGACAAGCTCACCCTGACAACACTTTATGATTTTGAAATTGCTTTCTATAAGGCGGGTCACATTTTCAGGCATTGTGTACTGGCCATGGATTCGCCGTCTTTGTAGAATGGCGAGCCTGCCTACCGGCAAAGGCAGGTCCCTTTCAGGAGACTCGCCTGTGAAATCCTTGAGTAAGATCACTCCCACCCGCTCGCCAGCACATCGGCAAGATGCATGGTCTTTATGGGCAGGTTTTTGTTTTTGATGAAACCATCCAGCTGCATCAGGCAGCTCAGGTCGGTAGAGATGATATATTCAGCGCCGGTTTCAAGCGCATTGTTGATCTTCTGGTCGGCCATGCCGGCAGATATGGCGTCGAATTTTACAGCAAAGGTTCCGCCAAAACCGCAACAGGTTTCCACGTCTTTCATTTCAACTAGCTCCAGTCCTTTTACATGGCTTAGTAAATTTCGCGGGCCGGTTTTAATCTTACATTCACGAAGGGCCGCACAACTGTCATGGTAAGTGGCTTTTCCGTTCAGCTCTGCTGCAAAATTCTCAATTTTTAGTACCTCCGTTAAAAATTCTGAGAATTCAAAAATGCGTTTACCCAGGTCCTTTACCTGGTTATGCTGCGAGGAGTTCTCAAACAGTTTGCCATAGTAATTTCTTACAAACCCCACACAACTGGCGCTGGGCGCCACAATATAATCGGCCCCTTCAAAATCCTTAATGAATTTGGTACACACATCCCTGGACTCGTCCCAGAAACCGGCATTAAAAGCAGGTTGGCCGCAACAGGTCTGGTTGGTATTGTACACCACTTCACAGCAGGCCTTCTCCAGCACTTTCACCATGTTAAATGCGGTTTGCGGGTAAAGCTGGTCAACAAAACAGGGTATAAATAACTGAACCTTCAATATTGATAAGTTGTGTAGCGTGTTAATTAAATGAGTTATTCAGGGCGATCATCTTTATTGCAGTTACAGCAGCTTCTTCTCCCTTATGGCCGTGTTTGCCGCCGGTCCTTTCATCGATCTGCTGCTGGTTGTCGACCGTAAGCACTCCATAAATGGTGGGAACCGGTAACAATAAATTCAACTGTACGATCCCGTCAGTCACTGCTTTGCACACATAATCAAAATGCGGAGTTCCGCCCCTCAACACACAGCCCAGAGCGATAAAAGCACAGGGCTTGTCATCTTTATATTTATGCAGCTCCCAGTATTTTTTTATGGCAAATGTAATTTCAAAGGCGCCGGGTACCTGGATAACTTTGTAACCCACCCGGTGTTTTTCTAAAACAGATTTACAACCTGCCTCCAGTTTATCAACCGTTTCTGCATTCCATTCGGTCCGTACAATAACAACACAGGCATCTGCCGGTAGCTGGATGCCTGTTGTGTTTAATATGGTTGTGTTGTTGTCGGACATTTTTTGAGACCTGAGTCATGAGTTAAGAGTCGGGAGTAAACCGACTATTGACCAATGACTAATGACTAATGGCTTTATTCTACTTAACTACTCCCAAACTTGCTAAATACTTATCTACTTCACCCGAGCTCACCCGCTGGCTCGCCGGGTATTTATCCTTCAGGTTTTGAAAGATCACGATGGCCTCTTTTTCCTTACCCATGGCTTCGGCATACCTGCCTGCTATGAATAATGCTTCGGAAGCCATGCCTTCATCAAGCCCGGAAATGTTTCCTGCTTTTTTATAATTATCGAGGGCATCGTCTGTTTTTTTCTGTTCTGCGTATGCATGTCCAAGCAAAATATAGGCCTTGCTCTGCACCTGGTCTGCATCGTTACCGTCGAATTCCTTTAAATGTTTGATGGCTTTGTCATACTGCTTTAAATGCAGGTAAGTGGCGCCGATCATGTATTCGGCACGGTTGCCCGATTTGGTTCCGCCATAATTGCTGGCAATTTTCAGTAAACCGGTAACGCCGCTTGCTTTATCACCATTCAGCACCATGTTCACGGTGTCTTTATTAAAGGAAGATGAACCCGCCATCAGCCCGAATAATTTTTCGGCCGGGAAGATCAGGTCATTGGCCTTTTTCTCATTGGGGATCTGTACCAGGTATTTATAACCCAGGTATCCACCCAATGTGAGGATCACTGCTGAACCAACGATCATTATTATTTTCCTGTTTGCCACCCAAAAACCCTTTGCTTTTTCCACCACATCAACTGCTGCTTCCTGTTCTGCTTTTACTTGCTTATCTGCCATTACAATAAATTAAGAATTAAAAATTAAGAATTAAAAATTATGAATTAAAAATTATGAATTAATAAGGTTAATCAGTTATAAACGGATAATCGGCCTGAACATACACATCCTTCAGCAATTCATCATCATCGGGCCAGGGGCTTTCTTCTGCAAATTTCACCGACTCTTCCACTTCGGTTTTTACCCGCTCAATGATCACTTCAAATTCAGCCTCTGAAACATGATACTGGTCTTTCAATACTTTCATCACGTGTTCTATCGGGTCCCTTTCCTTGTATTGCTCCAGTTCGTCCTTGGTGCGGTATTTCTGCGGGTCACTCATGCTGTGCCCCTTGTAACGGTATGTTTTTATTTCCAGTAATGTTGGTCCGCCTTTTTCCCTTGCCCGGTTCACAGCCCTTAAAACGCCGTTGTGCACGTCTTCGGGGCTCATCCCGTCGATGCTGTCGCTGGGCATTTCGTAGGCATCGGCCATTTTATAGATATCCAGTGTTTTACTGGTGCGGGCAACCGATGTACCCATTGCATAATGGTTGTTCTCGCAGATGAATACCACCGGCAGGTCCCAAAGCATGGCCATATTAAAGGTTTCGTGCAGCATGCCCTGCCTGGCAGCGCCATCGCCAAAAAAGCAAAGCACCACGTTGTTGGTATTGCGGTACCTTTCGGCAAATGCCAGTCCGGCGCCGGTTCCTATCTGTGCGCCTACAATTCCATGTCCGCCAAAAAAATTCTCTTTTAACCCGAAAAAGTGCATGCTTCCACCCTTTCCCTTGCTGCAGCCGGTAGCTTTTCCGTACAACTCGGCCATACAGGCTTTGGGCGTAATGCCCTTCGCTATTGCCAAAGCATGGTCGCGGTAAGCGGTAATAAATTTATCATCCGGAACGGTAGCCGTCATGCATCCGGCGGCCACTGCTTCCTGCCCAATGTACAGGTGACAAAAACCACGGATCTTCTGCGTTCCGTATAACTGGCCGGTCTTTTCCTCAAAACGGCGTAAAAGCAGCATCAGTTCGTACCAGTATAAATAGGTTTCTTTTGAAAACTTGGTAGCCAATGGGTTAAATTTTAGTGGGCAAAGATAAGGGAGAAATGGGAAATTGGAACGGTAAAACAGGAATTGGGAACCAGGTGTTGGGAATTGGGAATTAGTAATAAGGAATTAGTAATTTGTAATTAGGAATTGGGTACTCCAGAAACAGGCGATCTGATGTATTTTGCGTCAATCAAATAAATTACCGGGGATCAATGTTGCCAGTCTGCATTCCAGCCGTTGGTCACGATTGTTCCCGATGCAGAACCATCAGCAGCAACCCACGAAACATCCTTCCGGGGCCCGGCCAACGAAGTATAAGCTATCCTGGTGCCATCGCCTGACCATGAGGTTCTTGACCATGCTTCGGCACCCGGGATGATCACAGTGATCCCGGAACCATCCGGATTCATTGTTCCGATCTGCGTATTTTATTCATCAATACCGGTCTGCTTTCTTACTATCATTGCTATTTTCGACCCATTGGGTGACCATCCCGGACTAAGTTAATCCAG
>CAZBIK010000163.1:0-8060 GCA_964491955.1 uncultured Ferruginibacter sp. | reverse complement strand
CTGGAAGGGCTTGATGCCATCATCATCAAAGGTGAAAACACCAGGCAACTCCGCCCAACCCTTTATGATTTTTTGGCACACCGGGCACTGGAGTTTTTTATGAATGACGAGGATGGCGTAACCAAACCGGCTTACCAGTTTAAAATAGATGATCCTGCTGCATTTACAAAGGCAGCTGCTTTTGTTAATGCGTCATTTAAAACAAAAGATACTGCATCACTGCAACACAATGCCATTTTGCTGTTACAGGATATCATGCAATTTCACCTGGCCGATGCAAACCCCGGTGCATTGATAGATGCCGACATCATACGCCTGAATTTTGCAGACCAACACGCTGTAATTGAACACAAAGACAAATTATATGAAGAAGCTTTATCGGCCATCGAACAAAAATTTCCCAACAACCCGGCCATAGCACAAGCCATGTATTTGAGGGGCCAAATTTATTTAACCCGTGGGCAACAGTTTGATGCTACCACCAAAATCGAAAACCAGTACGAAATAAAACGGGCAAAAGAATTATTTGAAACAACATATGCCAGGTTCCCGAAATCGGAAGGCGGTATCAATGCAAAAAATGCAATTGGCCAGATTGAACAGCCCTCATTGCATATTGAAACCGAAAAAGTGAACCTGCCGCTGCAACCCTTCCGCAGCCTGGTTAAATACAAAAATATCAAAACCCTTTACCTGCGTATCATTAAAACAACCAGGGATGAAATAAAAACCATCGACAGGAGGGATTATGAAAAATTATGGAAAGCCTATACAGACATGAAACCTGTAAAAAGCTGGAGCATCAACCTGCCCGACCTGCAGGATTTCCAGGAACATGCTGCAGAAATAAAAATTGATGGCTTGCCAAACGGCACTTACTTCATACTTGCCAGTATTGATCCGGGCTTTTCACTCAGCAAAAATATCATTGCCAAACAACTGACCTATGTAAGCCGGATCAGTTACCTGCATACCAATATCAATGATTATTACGTACTTGACCGGGATAATGGCCTCCCCCTCGCCAACGCATCCGTTCAGTTGTGGGAAAATAAATACAATTATACCAGCAGCAGGTATGAAGAGGTAAAGGCAGAAAAATATACAACCGATAAAAATGGCTTTTTCAAACTTAAAGAAAATAAAGAATACCGGAATTATTTATTACAGGTAAACCATGGTGCCGATGAACTGTTCATGGATGATCTTGCATATACCGGTTATTACAACAGCTATGTAACAGAAAAAGAAAAACGCACTTTCCTGTTTACTGACCGTTCGATATACCGTCCCGGGCAAACGCTGTATTTTAAAGGAATCGTTGTATCAAAGGAAAAAGATATTTCAAAAAGCACTGTTATACCCAATTTTAAAACCCATGTCCGGTTAATGGATGCCAATGGTCAAAAGTCGGCAGAGCTTTCTGTTACTACCAATGAGTATGGCAGTTATAACGGAACATTCCGTTTGCCCGAAGGCGTTATGAATGGCAATTTCTACCTGTATGATACTACAACAAAAACATCATACGCTTTTAGTGTGGAAGAATACAAACGTCCCAAATTTTTTACCGAGGTGCAAAAACCAAAAGGCACTTACCGCATCAACGACAGCATTGAAGTAACCGGCACTGCAAAAGCCTATGCCGGCAATAATATTGACGGCGCCAAAGTGAGTTACAGAGTGGTACGCAAGGTTAGATACCCTATCTGGTGGGGATGGAATTATTACAAACGTTTCCCTGCTGGCAATACTGAAGAAATGGAAATAACCAACGGCATAACCCAAACCGATGAAAAAGGCGAATTTAAAATTACATTCAAAGCCATACCTGATGAAACGGTTGATAAAAAAGACCAGCCCACATTTTATTATGAAGTGAGCGCCGATATTACCGACATCAACGGTGAGACCAGGAGCGGCAACACCTCGGTAGCTGTTGCTTACCAGGCCCTGCAACTGAATATTGATTTGCCCGAAACCCTGCCGGCTGATAGCCTGAAAAACTTAAAGATCACCAGTACCAACCTGAACGATATTTTTGAGAAGGCCAATGTGAATGTCACCATAACCAAAGTACAATCACCCACAAAAATATTTAGGGACAGGTACTGGGAAATGCCCGACCAGTTTTTGATGAGTAAAAATGAATACGAAGGTTATTTCCCTTATGATATTTATAAGGATGAAGATCAAATGAGTAAATGGCCGTTGGGAGATATTGTTGTTAATAAAACAGACAGTACAAAAGAAAAAGGGAATTGGGAATTGGGAACCAGGAATTGGGAAGGCGGCTGGTACAAGATCATTGCTACTACTAAAGATAAATACGGCGAACAGGTTAAAGCGGAAAAATACATCAAGCTCCTGAGCAATACTGAGCGAAGTCGAAGTATCGAAGGGGCTGGCAAGGTTCCGAGCGGAGTCGAGGAACCGGCAACTGTAAGGATTATTAAAGGCAACGCAGAACCCGGCGAACAGATCTCTTACAACATTTCCACCGGCTTTGATAATATCTGGCTGATCCATTCCCTCAGCAAAATGGATAAGTCAAATATGTTCACTTATAAAACAATTACCAATACCCAGTCTGCGCCGTTTAGTGTTTCGGTAGCAGAAACTGACAGGGGTGGCATCGCCATGAGCTATGCATTTGTAAAACACAACCGGGTGTACAAAGGCAATGAAAGTTTTAGTATTCCCTGGAACAACAAAGACCTGAGCATCAGTTACGAAACCTTCCGCGATAAATTATTACCCGGCAGCGAAGAGAAATGGAAAGTGAAAATTACCGGTAACAAAGGAGAAAAAGTTGCAGCCGAAATGGTTGCAGGGATGTATGATGCAAGTCTTGACCAGTTTAAACCACATAACTGGCTCAGGCCGGCTATCTGGCCCGGGTTGTATAATACCATCAGCTGGACAGCAAATGGATTTTTAAAAATAAATTCCGAAGAATTCAATAAAAGGGAATATGAATACCTGCAGGCAATAACTAAAACCTACGACCAACTTTTAAATACATATTCATATTATGGAGGAAATTATGGAAGAAGTTATAGAAGAGATGGAATGATGATGACGGAAACAATGGCAAATGCAGCGCCACCGCCGCCTTCACCTGTTGGAGGCAAAAGGAATAAGAATCAAGTTAGTGAAGAAACAAAAGGTAATGCTGTAGTTTTCCCCATTTATGATTCGCTTGGAAACATAATTATAGACCAGAAAGATATTTCACTTGATGATGAGCCAAAAGATAATAATGCGCAATCTCCAAACACACAGATCCGCAAAAACTTCAACGAAACCGCATTCTTTTTTCCCGATCTGCAAACAGATGCCGAAGGCAATATTGAATTTTCTTTTACCATGCCTGAAGCATTAACACAGTGGAAGCTGATGACACTGGCACACACAAAAGACATGGCTACCGTGTACAATACAAAAACTACGGTAACCCAAAAGCCATTGATGGTACAACCCAATGCCCCCCGTTTTATGCGTGAGGGTGATCATATGGAGTTCAGTGCAAAAATTGTAAACCTTACCGATAAAGAATTTACAGGCATTGCTACCCTCCAGTTACTGGATGCGGCAACCAATAAACCCGTTGACGGTTGGTTTAAAAATGTATTTCCAAACCAGTATTTTACGGTGGCCGCGGGGCAAAGTGAAGCGGTTAAATTTCCGATGGGAATACCCTTCAATTTTAATTCAGCCATGGTATACAGGATCATTGCCAAAGCAGGTGATAACAGCGATGGAGAGGAAATGGCCATTCCCATATTAACCAACCGTATGCTGGTTACAGAAAGCATGCCGCTCAATATGCGTAATCAAACAACAAAAACTTTTAAGTTTGATAAGTTACTGAACAGCGGCGGAAGCACAACCATCACCAACCATGCATTAACCGTTGAATATACAAGCAATCCTGCCTGGTATGCCGTACAGGCCCTGCCCTATTTAATGGAATACCCTTACGATTGTGCAGAGCAATCTTTCAACCGCTATTATGCAAATACACTGGCTTCTCACATAAGCCGTTCCATGCCAAAAATTAAAACAGTTTTTGAAAGATGGTCTAACCCCCTTCAGGGGGCAGGGGGCGATACGGCAGCATTGATGAGTAATCTTCAAAAAAACCAGGAATTAAAATCCGCCCTACTGGAGGAAACACCCTGGGTACTGGATGCTCAAAATGAAGCCCAGCAAAAGAAAAATATAGCCCTGCTCTTTGATATGGTTCGCATGAGTGCAGAACAGGATAAAGCTTTTAGCAAACTGAAAGAAATGCAAAGCAGCAATGGAGGCTTTACCTGGTTCAAAGGCGGCAGGGATGACCGCTACATGACCCAGTACATTGCAACCGGCATCGGGCATTTAAGAAAACTGAATGCATTGGCCGGGGACAATTATCAAAGCATCAAAACCATCATTGACAAAGCCATCCCTTATCTCGATAAAAAAATAAAAGAGGATTATGATAACCTGGTTAAAAACAAGATCAAACTCAGCAACAATAATTTAAGCAGCATCCAGATTCAGTATTTATACATGCGGGGATTTTTCCCGGAGTATAAAATAGATGTGCCATCACAAACTGCCTATAATTATTATAAAGGCCAGGCAAAAAAATTCTGGCTCAGCAACAGTAAATATATGCAGGCCATGATCGCTCTGGCTTTACACCGCAGCAATGATGCAACAACGCCGAAGTCCATCATCAGGTCATTAAAAGAAAATGCCATTAATAAAGAAGAACTGGGCATGTACTGGAAAGAATGGACAACCGGCGGATACTACTGGCACCAGGCCCCGATCGAATCACAGGCGATGATGATCGAGGCATTTACGGATATTGATAAAAACATGGCTACCGTTGATGACCTGAAAACCTGGCTGCTAAAACAAAAACAAACCCAGAACTGGAAAACAACCAAAGCCACTGCAGAAGCATGTTACGCCCTTTTACTTGGCGGCAATAACTGGCTGGCAGAAGAAAAAGAAGTAACCATCAATTTAGGCAACACAGTTGTAAAAAGCACTGATGATATTGCCGAAGCCGGAACCGGCTACTTCAAAAAAAGATTTGAAGCCATTAAAGTTAATCCGGCAATGGGAAATATACATGTTGCAATAGCAGAATCACCAAATAAACCAATAAACCAATCAACTACTTCCTGGGGTTCCGTTTACTGGCAATACTTCGAAGACCTTGACAAAATAACCCCCTCCGCAACCCCATTAAAACTGGTAAAGAAATTATTCATCGAAAAAAATTCAGACAAAGGCCCGGTATTGGTGGCTTTAGCAGACGGCGCCCAATTAAAAGTGGGCGACAAGGTAAAAGTGCGGATCGAATTAAAGGTTGACCGCGACATGGAATATATCCATATGAAAGACATGCGTGCAGCCTGCATGGAGCCCACCAATGTGATCAGCCAGTATAAATACCAGAGCGGGTTAGGCTATTACGAAAGTACCAAAGATGCCAGTACCAATTTCTTCTTTGGCTGGCTGGCAAGGGGCAGTTATGTTTTTGAATATCCCATGTTTGTAACCCATGCCGGTAATTTCAGCAATGGAATCACCACTATCCAATGCATGTATGCGCCTGAGTTTACTGCACATAGTGAAGGTATTCGGGTTACTGTCGAGTAATGCAAAAAAAAGGAAATGCTTAATTGCAAATGCCTGAAAAGAAAACCAAAGTTTGGCCCCCCGCTTTCCTGATCCTGCGAAGGATGGCAGGTGGCTGGAAAGTGAGCCCGGATAAGGTTACTGCTTTATCATTATCTTTGCCGCTCAATTTCAGATAAATATGTACAGAACTCATACCTGCGGCGAATTAAGGTTAACAGACATCAACAAAGAAGTATCCCTGGCCGGCTGGGTACAAACCGTCCGTAAATTCGGCAGCATTACATTTGTGGACCTGCGCGACCGTTATGGTATTACCCAATTGCTTTTTTCAGAAAGTTTAAATACCACACTGGATGCCAATCCGCTGGGCAGGGAATTTCTGCTGCAGGTAAAAGGAAAAGTAAATGAACGAAGCAGTAAAAATGCAAATATCACAACCGGTGAAATTGAGATCACCGTCACTGAATTCAACATTTTAAATAAATCGGCCGTTCCGCCTTTTACCATACAGGATGATACCGATGGCGGTGATGATATCCGGATGAAATACCGTTTTCTTGACCTGAGGAGGAACGCGGTTAAGAAAAATTTAGAATTGCGTTACCAGGTAAACCGTTCTGCAAGGAATTACCTGCATGAAAATAATTTCATGGATATTGAAACCCCGTTCCTGATCAAAAGCACGCCCGAAGGCGCCAGGGATTTTGTGGTTCCTTCCAGGATGAACCCGGGACAATTTTATGCCTTGCCTCAATCACCGCAAACCTTTAAACAATTATTGATGGTGAGCGGTTACGACCGTTACTATCAAATCGTAAAATGCTTCAGGGACGAAGACCTGCGTGCCGACCGCCAGCCTGAGTTTACACAGATCGACTGTGAAATGGCCTTTGTGGAGCAGGAAGATATTGTAAACATGTTTGAAGGCCTCGTAAAACGGATCTTTAAAGATGTAAAAGGCATTGAATACACGGATAAGATAGAACGCATGACCTGGGAAGATGCCATGTGGCGTTACGGCAATGATAAACCCGATATCCGTTTTGATATTTCCATTTGCAATTTAAAAAAGCCTGTAACAGTTTTTGTTGATAAAAAAGACCATGCAGCACTGATCAGCGGAGTTGATTTTAAGGTTTTTGATGAGTCAGAAACTGTTGTTGCCATAGCCATTCCGGGATGCAGCGAATACAGCCGTAAACAAACCGATGAATTAACGGAATGGGTTAAACGCCCTCAAATTGGTATGAAGGGTTTGGTTTTTATTAAGTGCAATACAGATGGCTCTTTTAAAAGCAGTGCAGATAAATTTTATACCGAAGACAAATTAAAGGCAATTGCTGAAGCAGCCCAAGCCAAAGCCGGGGATCTCATATTAATTTTAGCGGGGGCAGAGGAAAGGACCCGTAAAGCCATCAGCGACCTGAGAATGTATATGGCAGATAAACTGGGTTTACGTAAACCATCCGAGTTTAAATTACTGTGGGTGACAGACTTCCCGTTGTTCGAGTATGATGAAGAAGGGAACCGCTGGGTTGCCCGTCACCACCCGTTCACATCGCCAAAGCCTGCTCACATTGATATCATGATCAACAATAACCCCGTTATTGAAGATGCTGCTAAATACCTGGAACATCCTTATGCCGGCATCAAAGCGAATGCTTATGATATGGTACTGAACGGAAATGAGATCGGGGGCGGGTCCATCCGTATCTACCAACGGGAACTGCAGGAAAAAATGTTTGCAGCCCTGGGGATGGATGCAGCAGAACAACAGCATAAATTCGGGTTCCTCCTTGGCGCATTCGAATATGGCGCCCCGCCGCATGGTGGTATTGCTTTTGGATTCGACAGGCTTTGTGCGATCCTTGGCGGCAGCGAAAGCATCCGTGATTTTATTGCTTTCCCCAAAAATAATTCAGGAGGGGATGTGATGCTGGATGCACCGGCAACCATTGATGCAAAGCAGTTTGAGGAGTTGCAGATCAAGCTGGATCTGAAAGGATAGCATGCAGCAATCACTGATCTGACGGATCATCACAGATTTCAAAGTTCACAATTTTTGATTTTTTAATTTTTACTTTTGACTTCTCTCCCACCACTCGCCGAACGCCTGCGCCCAACTACACTGGATGAACTGGTGGGGCAACAGCACCTTACCGGTAAAGGAAGCATACTCCGTACAGCCATTGAACTTGGCAAAATTCCGAGCATGATCCTCTGGGGGCCGCCGGGGGTGGGCAAGACCACGCTGGCCAACATCATCGCACAAACCTTACAGGTTCCCTTTTATACACTCAGTGCCATTTCTTCGGGGGTAAAGGATGTACGGGAAGTAATTGAACTGGCAAAAAACCAAAACATAGTTATTTCATTCTTTGATGCGAACCATCCTTTCCACAAAGGTATAATGG
>CAZBIK010000162.1:0-8136 GCA_964491955.1 uncultured Ferruginibacter sp. | reverse complement strand
TAAATATTTAAATTCATAAACTTTAAAAACCTTAGTATGTCTATACACTCAAAATGCAGTAAAGGTTCATAGGTAGCTATTGAAATAATGTATAAATAATTAACATGAACAGGATTTTGCGTTTGGGGTTACAATTTATTTGAAAAGTAATTTATGATGCTTTACATACATCATTCAAACAAGTAGATATTGCTAATATTTTTCAGGCTGACCAGTAATATAAGATTTAGTGATTTGACATAAGACATTAATCAATGATATGGTTTAACAAGATTTTTTATTTAAATTGAAGTATGGAGATTGATTATGGAAATAAGATATTGAATACTGCCAGCGAAATTTTTAAAAAACTGGGGATTGTAAGTGTAAAAATGGATGATATTGCCCATAAAATGGGAACTTCAAAAAGAACTATCTATCAAACTTTTAAGAGCAAAGATGAAATAGTAACAGCCATAGCAACCATTTTTTTTGAAGCGCAAAAAAAGAGCTACGAAGATATCAGAAACGCCGGAAATGCTATTGAAGAATTATTCCTTCTATTAATACATTTCCAGGATTTATTTGAAACCCTGCATCCCCGTATTTTGTATGAGATACAAAAATATTATCCTGCTATATGGGCTATGATATTACAGCATAAAAAGGACAATTTACACGAAAGAATAAAACAAAATTTAATAGGGGGAATTAATGAAACCCTTTACAGGGCCGATATTGATATTGAATTTACAGCAAAGCTCAGGTTAGAACAAATTGAACTGGCCTATAATCCTTTTCATTTTCCACAATCAAAATTTCCACTAAAAAAAGTAACAGAACAACTTGTATCTCTTTATGTTTTTGGATTAGTAACTACCGAAGCCCATAAGAAATACCTTAAGAAATTTCATTTTAATTATTAATGTAGCGTTATTGATTACTTCATGAAAAGCTGATTTACATTTTGGACTCAGGTTTTATAAAAACCAAAGATTCTCTTTTCCAAAGTCCGGCAGCTTGTCATGATGAAAATGAGGATAAATCTCTGCCACCATTTCCGGGTATTTAATGGTAACCGGTAAACTTTGCTGATTGGTGCTTTTCCAATACATGCGGCTGAACTGATATACCTGGTCTATCAACTGTTCTACTAAATTCATATCATCCAGCATTCCGTCAACCGTACATGACAATGCAATTTTTACAGGGAAGTGATATTCTTTTTGTGCAGGTTTTGAATTGACATCATACCGGGTGTTATTGAATAAAAGATATTCAGTCCAGCCAACTTTTACAATAGTTCCGCTGTAAGGCATTAAATTATCTGCATCTGCTGTATCAAATCCTAATAACTCCTTGCTTTCGGTTTTGTTGATGGTAACTACAATTACCGGAATGTTTAAGCCCAGTGTGTGCAGGGTTTGCATGATGGGCTGCAGTTCCTTTTTACCAATGTCTTTATAAAAATGTATGATAAGCCTTGAAGCGGTGTAATTAACTGCAATGAATTTTGCCACTGCTTCTCTTATGGAACCAGCCAAGCTAATGGTATCATCGCCTTTAAAACAATCAAAGCCTTTAAACATGCCTTCGTTGTTGAAACAAAAGGCTGAACCCACAAACCTTGTTTTTCGGGTAACCGAATAGAATGCACCTACACCAACAATCAATTCGTTGTTTGTTGGACGGTTAAGCCTCCACGGCACACCGCCCAATTTTGCCAGCATGGCAATTTCTATATGCGGTAAGAAAGTATTGAAGTACGAATTTGGTTTGCCATTTTTGTACAGGTGTTCGCTTTTTATTACCTGTGAAAGCACATCTTCGTACAACAGTATTTCTTTGATCTTGTAATAGATGTTTTTCCGTTCTTCATCTTTCTCCAACTTTGGTACAGGATTTACAAACAATGCCAGGTAACGGGTATCTGGCTGCCACTCTGCATTCTTAATGGCATTGCGTACTGTTGTTACTGCATTTTCTACGCTGTCAAATTCTATGTTCTTTGTAATATCCAGTTCAAAGGGAACTTTGATATAGTCCTGCATTTTTGGAAACGGGAACCTGTCGTCTTTGTAACCACTGTTTAAATACTTATACAACTCTGTTACTGCACCTGCCTTATCTGATGCCTGGTAAATGAAAAAAAATTTGAAGTTGCTTGGTTTGGTGGGCAACTGGTAAGGGCCTTTGAATTTAAAATCCTTTTTTGGCTCTTTACCCGTTTTGCCTCCGGCATACATCAAATCGTTAGATGTTGAACTGATAACCCTATACTGCTTTGCATCCGGTTGATAAAAACCTTCGTTACTTATTGGAATGATTTTCCTGAAAGCCTCAACAGCCAGGTATTGGTTGTAAAAGTCTTGCAATGTATTGAGGTATCTTGGATAGCGGTTGCTGAGATTTGGCACATCGTGGGCTATATCCAATTGTGGCTTTATTTCATTGCTTAATACCGGGAAGCATTTTTCAGGTATATTGATCACAGACTGTGGCCTGTATTTCCATTTGTACAATACGCCGTTGCACACTATCCAGTTGTACAGGTTGGTATTGAAATTGTAAATTTCTGATACCGGTTTGGCAAATACTTTTGTAGTGCCATCATAAGACAGTACCAACTCCGGGCCGGTGGTAACCCTGCCGTGCTGTACTTTTAAAGTAAACTGGTTATATACATTGTATTTGGCAGTGCTTTTTTCTTTGTTGTGAAACCATACTTCTGTTTCGCTGGTAAAATTCTGGTGCATTATATCAGCAATGCCTGTAAAATACTCTCTTATAAGATGGCGGTAATAGTGACTGGCAAACCGGTGAGATTTGGATAGATCAATATCCAAAATTATTGCGCCCTCTTTTGGTGGTTGAAAATCGGTGTACAGCTTTTCCAGTTCCAACAATTCTAACGCTGTAAACTTATCATCTAAAAGCCCCTCCAAATCCCCTTTAAAGATTGGGTAATAATCATCCTTCCTTTCCCGGTAAAAGGCAAAGGTTTTTTTACCGGATGCGGGGGTAAAGGGGATGATGTTCAGGATTAGGTTTTGCTGCATTACTATTCTTTCTTTTTAGGCTTATCAGATTTAGTTTTATCAGTTATTTTTTTAATTTCTTTATCAAAATCACTTTCAAAATTCCGGTCTTGCACCACCCGGAATTTTTCATATTCCTTTTCTGCCAGTTTTACGGCCACATCGTGGCGTACTTTACCGGCATCTTTTAATATCTGGTATTCGTTGAATTGCAGAAAGGCATCTAACCTTTGTATCCAGTCTGCCATTTTCATAGGTATTTGTCTTGCTGCCTGGTTCTCTGCATAGTCTAAATACATACTCACAATTCTTTCAAGGTCTTTTATTTCTTTTTCTATCAGGTAGTTTTTTGCAATGCCTATATCGCCTTTTAATACTTTGCCGCCGGGGGCATTTTTAAATGCTTGCAAGCCCATATTTGGTTTTGCGGCATTGGCTCTTTCTGCAATTATCTGGGCGGCTGTTTTGCCGGATATAGCATAGTGCAATTTATTTTGTACTGTTTTAAAAAAGGTTTGGGTTATCTCTGCATCTTTATTGTAATCAATACTGCACTGCTCGTATATGTCAGTAATTTTTAGATAAAAGCGGCGTTCGCTTACCCGTATTTCCCGGATGCGTTCTAAAAGTTCATCAAAGTAATCTTTGCCAAAGCGTTTGCCCTGCTTCAGACGTTCATCATCCAACACAAAACCTTTAATAATAAACTCCCGCAGTAGTTTGGTAGCCCAAATGCGGAACTGGGTAGCCTGAAAGCTGTTTACCCGGTAACCAACGGCTATAATAGCATCAAGATTGTAAAAATCAATATCCCTGGAAACATCCCTGTTGCCTTCTTTTTGAACTACTCGAATTTTTCGAGTAGTTGAATCTTCCTGCAATTCAGCAGTTTTATAGATTTCTTTCAGGTGGTAGGTAATGGTATTGCTCTCTACACCAAAAAGTGCACTCATTCTTTTTTGGGTAAGCCAAAAGGTTTCATCATTAAAGATGACTTCAATTTTTACATCGCCATCAGGAGAGTTGTAAAAAATGATGTCGGAATATTGTGGGCTGTTATCCATTGTTAGTTTTGATATTAAAATTAAACGCTTGCAAATCGTCTTTGAAGATTGGGTAATAATCTTCTTTTCTTCCCCGGTAAAAGGCAAAGGCTTTTTTACCGGATGCCGGGGTAAAAGGGATGATGTTGAGGATAAGGTTTTGCTCCATCTATTATATCCAATTTAAAATTTCAAATACTATTGCTGTACTTTTCGTAATCATACAGAACCTTCAATTATTTTTATTTCATCGGTAGTTAAATCATAGAGTTTATAAACAAGGTTATCAATTTCTGTTTCCAATGCTGCTGTATCAACTCCGTTCTTTTTCCCTTCAATTATTTTGTTAACAAAATTTTCGATTAGCTTTTTGTTTTCGTTCTTAAAAACAAGCGGCAATTGTTCAATGTATTTTGGCTTTATATTATAATCAATATATGTATTAGCAAAGAACCAATTAATTAATTTGCTATTTAAAATACCAAGTAAATATTTTAAGGAATTACCTTTTTCGCTGATAATAAAAGAGTAATTGTTTAGTGGAAAATATACACCCTCTTCATCTAAAGCACATACTAACCGAATAGGCATACTTAATTTCCTTATGTATTGAATTAATATTTTTGGTTGTTCATAATTTACTTTTCCCAGACCCGGCAAGTGTTTCCCCACATTTAAATAATCACCTTTCCATTCAATATTATATTTCCTAATGTTATTTGCAGTTGAAGCACATTTCTTCCAGTTTCCAATATTATTCGGTACTTTAGTTAAGTTCGCTTTATTGTCACCTGTTTTAATCCCATAGACTGTCTTAAACAGGCTCTGTAATTTTGGATAGTTACCAATTTTTGAAAGCAATTTTGATTTTTCAGAATTAAGTTGAAGATTGAATACATGGTTTCTATTGTTAAGAAAATCATCTTTCAGAATTTGCCCAATAGCAAAATCCTTATAGTTCAATAAATCATATTCTGTTTTTGTGCTTAATGCTTTATAAAGATTTATTTTGTCAGAATCAGAACCCTTTTGTATTTGAAATATCGCTGGGACAATATCCGGGGCATCAGCGAATACTTGCTTTTCTAATTCCATTAAAGTTTTTACATCATATTTAAGTACCGTCATTCTAATTGAAGCAAATTTGTCTAAGTAATACCATGTATTAGAAGTTATGTATGACAAAATCCCTTTTCTGTTAATTAAATTGTTTAATGCTAACTCAATGAAAAAGCAATAAATTTCAAGCTCCCCACTATTTGTAGAAAATTTTTGTTTAAAATAATTTTTTAACTCTGTATTAAACTCTACTCCATATGGCGGATTCCCAATCACCACATCAAATCCAATAAAATCACCTTTTTCATTCAGTACCTCCGGAAACTCAAACCTCCATTCAAATGAATTACTGAAAATCGGATTCTTAATCTATGCTTCAAGTTCTCTATTCAGTTTCGCAATTTCTTTATCTAATCTTTCCTTGTCTTTCTTTTGTGCAGTAGTAAGATTTTCGCTAAAGAGTTTTTCATTTACATATTTCTTTAAAAACTCGTCAGTAAGTTTTATCAGCTTAATTTTTGTGGGGTTGCGGTCGGTAATTTTTGAAAGAAAGCCACGTTTCAAATCGTTCATCAATTGCTGTATGCCTCTTTTCTTATCCTTATCCACTTCATGTTTATATTCTGCCACCCAACTTTTGTATTCCAAAATCTTTTTTTCAAAATAAGGCGTTGCTGATTTTAGGTCTTCGGTAATGCTGAACCTGCTAATTAAACTATTACCACATTTAATATTGATGTCAATGTTTGGCAAGGTCTTCAACTCGTTACCAATACGGCCACTGTTTTGGGGTTGTTCTTCTGGTATTATGTAATAAGCATTTTTAAGCAGTTCTATCCAAAGCCGCAGGCGGCATATCTGCACACTCTTTGGATTAATGTCAACCCCAAACAGGCAGTTTTCAATAATGGTTTGCTTTTCGTGAAAGAGTGTTTTTTGTACAGCCTGTTTCCAGGGTTGTATATAATGCTGGTTATTTTTATCCGGCTCAATGATGTACTGAAATATATCCCCCTGGGCATCGGTAATAATCAGTTCATCATTTTCTAATGTGATTTCAATTTCAGAAAGCCTTGTGCCTTGCTCACTGATTAATATTCCTAATTCATCTTTTATAGCAATCAGTTCATTTAATGCAGATACAAGAAAGTGGCCACTGCCAACGGCAGGGTCGCAAATGGTGAGTGAGTTAACCTGTTCGTTATACTCTTTCAGTTTTTTGGCACTGCGGTCTTCACTTATATAATTGTACAGGTCCCCGAATGTTTCTGCTTTCCAGTTGTATTTATCTTTAAACTTGTTTACCACAGCCTGCCGTATGCTCTGGCGGCACATATACATAGTAATAAAACCGGGAGTGAAAATAGACCCGTCTTTATATCCGTTTATCTTTTCAAAAATTAATCCGAGTACCGAAGCATTAATAAGGGTTTTACTTTCTTCCTGTATTTCTTCGCTGCCTTCACTTGCAAAATCATAGGCATCAAGAAACTCAAAAAAATATTGCAATGTGTTTAGTCTTGCAGCTTTCGCTTTATTTTTATCATTACGTAATACAGTAGAAGAAATTAAATCCAGTTCTGCCGTGCCATCCAGCATGTTTATTTTAATGGTGGCTTCTTCCATTTCGCTGAACTCAAACAGTGAACTGTTTAAATACGGGATGTGGCTGAATTTTTTTTGTACTTTTTCTATGCGTTCTTCATACCGCCTTGCCAGCACCTGAAAAAAAAGTTTATACACTTCATCATACTGCGGCAGGTTTTCAAAGTTGAGAAAGCGGTAATGATTATTTCCTTTATGATATTTGAGCAACTGTGCCTCCAGCAGTTTTAAAAACAGAATACGGTTTACCCATGTAATGCAAAGTTCAAGACCCACACTGAAAAGCTGGTCGTCTTTGGTTTCACCATAGCTTTTCAGGTCGTGTATTTTGTGCAGGCAATACTCTGTATCAAGAATGGCAATCGTATTTTCTAATAGTGCCCCTTCGTTTCGCTGGCCTTCTTTTTTTCTGCGGATGATTTTCTTACTGCCTTCTTTTACTTCTTCCAGCCCGATAATGTGCAGTAGTTCTGCATAGAAACCTTTATCAAGACTGTTGCTGTCGTTGGCAAAAGGCAGCTTCAGCAGGTGTGTTGGTGATATTACTTTGAAAAGGGCAATGAGTTTATTGTCGTCTTCTTTAATTGTGTTGCGGAGTGGTTTATCAAAGTCCCGTATATCAAACCAGGTGAAAGGAATTTCTTCATCAAGATTTTCTAAAAATGGTTTGGCAATTTCTTTATAAAACAAGTCCGTATTGCTGCTCACTTTTTGACCTGCCGCCCATTCTTTGTATTGCTTTATCAGTTGTGTGTTCCTATGAAAGAGACGTTCAAATACGGAAGCATCAAAGATGAACCATTCATAAATGTTGGTGATAACCACCTGGCGGATGTCGTTATTCTTATGTTCAATACGCTCCCTGAGATAGTAGAGCATCAGCTCATGAAACGCTTTTGCATTTAGATTGGCTTTGGTTACCATGTCCACTGTATTCAGCGGACGTTTGACTTCAAATAAAACACCGGCAGGTGTTGCGGCATCCTTGCCGGTATGCACAACAAAGTCGGTGCGTCCTTTTGTGGCTACATGGAACGTGGGATTATAGAATGTATCCCGCAAAAAGTTCATCAGGTGAATTTTGACATTCTCTTCCGATTCCTTCTCATCAATCTGGCCCAGCAGAGTGATGAGGTTCTTTTTGAATATCTCCATCTCAGGCCGCTTTGGCTTGATGAGGCGATATGCTTTATTGAGAGCCTGTTTAAGATTTATTTCTTTTGGCGTCATGCAGTTGGTTGAATTTATTTCACTCTTATTCGTAATAATTTTGTTTGATCCTTATTTATGCCCTTGCAAATTTTATTAAAGGTTGAATATCTCCCTTGTCGGCTGCTTTTATTGCATTAAGATAAGCCATTCGGGTATCGCCCTGCTTTACCAAACCTGCCTTGCCGGCAGGCGGGTTGGCT
>CAZBIK010000161.1:0-8139 GCA_964491955.1 uncultured Ferruginibacter sp. | reverse complement strand
AAATATTCAAGTGTAAATGTATTTGCCTCATCGCCATAAGCGTTCCAACGAATGACCTCAATTTCTCCGGGAACCAGTTTTTCATCGCCAAAAGGATATTCCACGGTTACCCCGTTCAGATCCACCTGGTAGGTTACAATATATTCCTGCGGGCCATAAGGCAGTGCAAATGCGTTTACATGAATATCATAATCGCCGGCAACCGGGTTATCAATTACAACCTGTTCAATATTGTTTACCCGGTCTACACCGGGTATGGCATTTGCATTGACATTCGCAGGTGTTGTATCCAATATCAAGGGCAGGTGGGTAATATTTCCCGGTGCCACCACGGTGAGGTCGAAGTCGTTTATCAATGCAGCAGCAGCATTGGGTGCCGCAGCAGTATCTGCCCAGTACAACATGACTTTTAACCGTCTTGCACCTGCAGGAACCGAAATGGTGTTGACTGCTGGGGTTGTGCTGCTGATAAAGAACCGGTTATTTTCAATGGCATCCGCAGCACGCCTTGCATTTAAATTTCCAAAACCAAAAGTAAAGTCTGGCCCGGGATTACCCATGTCTTCTGCACTATTGCACAATACAGCTTTTATCAATGCTGCCTGCGGAACGGCGCCGGCATTCGACCTGCGGTATTGCTCATTTAATAAGGTGGCCACACCAGCCACAATGGGTGAAGCCATACTGGTACCGCTGCTGAATTCATACCCAAAGGCATGCCTGGTTGAGTAGACCCGGTGCCCTGTTGCCACGATCTCGGGTTTTAACCTGCCGTCGTCTACCGGCCCCCGGCTGGAAAAAATTGCCGGCGCATACAGGGTATCTACAGCGCCAACGGTCAGCACATTTTTTGCGACCTGGTATCCCGATTTGATGGTAGCGAAGGATAAGGGATAAGGCGAACAGGTATTTCTTCCATCATTTCCCGCCGCAAAAACATGGAGTAATTTTTCATGATCACCCATCTGCCTGTCGATATAATTGCTTACCACATCATAAGCGCCTGACCCTGCACAACTGTCCTGGGCAGTGGTATAGGAATTATTGGTAACCACCATATTGTGATCTGCCACATAGGTTGGTGCAGCAGTAATGATATCGCTGAAGTACTGGCTGACAATGGTTGCCCTTGGCGCCATGCCGTTGTGTTTTGGATCCAGTAAACCAGCGCCTGCCACGGTGCCGGATACATGTATTCCGTGAAAACTGAGCGGGAACGGAACGCGGTTGATGACCCTGTTGCTGAAGTCGATATGCGGTGTTACGATCTCCGAATTATCGCCCACACCAACAACAATGCCTTTACCGTTTAAGTTTTTTCCCGAAGCAGACAATAATGCAGCAACTGCATGTTTGCCCACACTTTTATAATTCAACGGTTTGTCGGTCAGGCTTTGTAAACTTATAAAACTTACAAAGGGTAATGCGGCAATGGCATTTACCTTTCCGGTATCCGCCTGGATAAAAACAACATCGGCATCCAAAAACTTTGTTGGCATGATCAAAGCGCCCAGATTAAGCAACGCTTCGGTTACAACAGCCCGGGTAACTGAAGTGTAATAACTGATTGCCATCAATTGCTGCCCATCCTTATTGCCTGTTTCCCGGTAATTCGCAAATGCTTTATCGATCTTATAAAATACCGGAATGGGGTTGATGGAAATAATGCCTGATTGGGCGGCTTTTGTAAAATCAAAACTGTTTTTGACTGTTGCCAGGTAGGCATTGCCCGGCATGTATGTTTCCAGGGCCAGCCCTGCATTTCGTAAATTTTGCTGAACCGGCAGCGAAGGCAGTTTTGAAAACTGAACCAACACATAATATTCATTATCAACAAGGGAAGCCTGCAGTGATCCTTTTTGAAAAGACTGCTGCCGGATATTATTGCCGGTGATGAAATTTCCCGCAGCAAACCGGACCGGTATATCCATATCCTGTGCAGTTATGTTGCCAAAACTGAATACAAGAATGCCGGAAAAGAGAAGAGAATAGAGTTTTTTCATTTGGTTACACTGCCATTGGATTTTACTTCAAAATGTCCCGTTTACAAAAGTATACATAAAACCACTGGTAAGACAACCCAGATAACGTTTTTGTTGCCTTCATATTGCTGTTTTTAAACAGATTCTATGCTGCATTTTTTATTCAGCTTATCTTTGCTGCCCTGATGAACCTGGAAATGCTGTTGAACGGATATGCCAATGATCCCCGCTGTTTTACAATAGTGGACCGGATCACTGCATCCCAACCACGTCAAATTCAGCTTGCGGGGCTGCAAGGAAGTGCTGCTCCATTCATTGTTTCGGCGGTCTTTAATCATCCTGCAGCATCCCAGTTAAATCATCTTATTATCCTGCGGGATGCTGAAGAAGCTGCCTATTTTCACAATACGCTGGAGAACATCAGCGGGGCACTGAACCTGTTTTATTTTCCGGCTTCCTTTAAAAATAAAAAAAATTACAGGCTGCTGAACCCCAGCCATGTGATGCTGAGGACCGAATGCCTTACCCGTTTTTCCAACCCATCTGGAAAAAACCGCGTGGGTGCCATCATCACCTATCCCGAAGCATTATTTGAAAAAGTGGTGCTGCCCAAAACATTATCGGACAATATCATTTCCATCAAACAGGGCGATACGATCGATACCAATGCCATTTACGAAAAGCTGGTGAACTATGGATTTACACGAACCGATTTTGTATATGAACCCGGGCAGTTTGCCGTTCGTGGCGGCATCCTTGATATGTACTCCTTTGGCAATGAAAAACCTTACCGGGTTGAATTGTTTGGCAACGAGGTTGACAGCATCCGCATTTTTGACCCGGAAACACAGTTGAGTGAAAGAAAATTACTGCAGGTTAACATCATTCCCAACCTTGCCGCCCTGCAGGCAGGCAATGAAACTGAATTTGATACCGGTGAAAAAGTTTCCATCATGGAATTTTTACCGGAAAATACTGTGGTGTGGAGTGTAGATTGGAATTATATAAAAGAAAAAATAGAGCAACAGGAAGAAGACCTTCAGCTGGCAGTTGACAGTTGGCATTTGGCAGTAAACAACGGGCAGCCGGCAGCAGGCACTGTACAAAATGAAGAAGATGACCTGAACTTTAAAAACGATTTGAAACTAAGTGATTTTGTATATGCCAATGTCCTTGAAGAACAAATACTCCAACGCCATTTTGTGGAGTTTGGAAATAAAGCGCCATTCAACGCTGGCATCGATCAACGGTCAACGATCAACTTTGCAACCAAAGAACAACCGGCGTTTAACAGGAACTTCGACCTCCTGATAAAAAATTTAAAGGAATACGAAACAAAGCAATACCAAATATATTTATTCGCCGAAAACCCAAAACAACTGGAACGGCTGCATGTTATTTTTACCGACCTCAAAGCTGATGTACAGGTTATTCCGGTTCCCACTTCCATTCATGAAGGATTTATTGATGATGACCTGAAAATGGTTTGTTACACCGATCACCAGATCTTTCAGCGCTACCATAAATACAAGGTAAAACAGGCATTCAGCAAGAACAAGGCGCTCACTTTAAAAATGCTTCGGGAACTGCAGCCCGGCGATTACATTACACATATAGATCATGGAGTTGGCGTCTACAGCGGTTTACAGAAGATAGAGGCCAATGGCAGGATGCAGGAAGCTGTACGCATTCAATATAAGGATGGCGACCTGCTGTATGTAAATATTTCTTCCTTACATAAAATAAGCAAGTACAGCGGCAAAGAAGGAACGGTTCCCAAAATGAACAAGCTGGGCAGCGATGTATGGAACAAACTGAAAGACAAAACCAAAAAGCAGGTAAAGGATATTGCCACCGACCTGATCAGGTTATATGCCCAGCGCAAGAGCCGGGAAGGATTTGCACATAGTCCCGACAATTACATGCAAACCGAACTGGAAGCCAGTTTTATTTATGAAGATACGCCCGACCAGGGCAAGGCAACTGAAGATGTAAAACGGGATATGGAAAAACCATCGCCCATGGACAGGCTGGTATGCGGTGACGTAGGCTTTGGAAAAACAGAGATCGCCATCCGCGCCGCTTTTAAAAGCTGCTGTGATGGTAAACAGGCTGCGGTGCTGGTACCCACTACCATTCTGGCCTACCAGCATTATAAAACTTTTGGTGACCGTTTAAAGGATTTCCCGGTAACGGTGGATTTTATCAACCGGTTTAAATCGGCCAAAGAGAAAAAAGAAACCCTGCAAAAAGTAGCTGAAGGAAAAACAGACATCATCATTGGCACGCATGCCTTGCTGGGCAAGGATGTAAAATTCAAAGACCTGGGCATTATGATCATTGATGAGGAGCAGAAATTTGGCGTGGCGGCAAAGGAAAAATTAAAACAGCTGAGGACAACAGTTGATTCATTAACACTAACGGCAACGCCAATACCCAGAACCCTGCAATTCAGCCTGATGGGTGCCCGTGACCTGAGCATCATCAATACGCCGCCGCCAAACCGCCAGCCCATTCAGACCGAGGTGATGGTGTTTAATGAAGATGCCATCCGTGATATCATTTATTATGAAACGGAAAGAGGCGGCCAGGTTTTTTTTATACATAACCGGGTAAAGGGTTTGGCCGAGATGAAGGAGTTTATTCAGGGGCTTTGCCCGGATGTGAGTATTGCCTATGCACACGGGCAGATGGATGGAGACGACCTGGAAGACACCATCCTCGACTTTATGGATAAAAAATATGATGTACTGGTTTGCACCAATATTGTAGAGAGTGGTGTTGACATTCCGAATGTGAATACCATCATCGTAAACAATGCACACCAGTTTGGTTTAAGCGATCTGCACCAGCTCAGGGGAAGGGTTGGCCGAAGTAATAAAAAAGCATTCTGTTATTTATTTGCTCCGCCCATGAGTACATTGCCGGTTGACAGCCGTAAACGCCTGAGTACGCTTGAGCAATACAGCGACCTGGGCAGTGGGTTCCAGATCGCCATGAGAGACCTGGACATACGCGGTGCAGGCAATATGCTGGGTGGAGAACAAAGTGGTTTTATTGCCGAGATCGGTTTTGAAATGTACCAGAAAATTTTAGATGAAGCCATACGGGAATTAAAAAGAACCGAGTTCAGGGAATTATATAAGGAGGAAATTGCAAAGCAGGATGATTTTGTAACCGACTGCAGTATTGATACCGACCTGGAAATTTTAATTCCGGACAGTTATGTGGAAAGTATTACCGAAAGATTATCGTTGTACAGCAGGCTGGATAATTGCGAAAATGAAGAAGACTTAACTGCTTTTCATGCTGAAATGACAGACCGTTTCGGGTCAATACCGGCCAGCGTGGAAGACTTATTCACCACGGTTCGTTGCCGGAAACTTGCCGTGGAACTGGGTTTTGAAAAACTGTTCCTGAAAAATGATACGCTCAGGTGTTTCTTTGTAAGTAACCCCGATTCGCCCTATTTTCAAAGTGAAACCTTTAACGGCATATTGTTGTTTTTACAAAATGGTACCAACAAGGGAAAATTAAAACAGGTGGGCAAGAACGGGATACTGGTGGTGGAGCAAATAAAAACGATGCATGAATTATTTTCTTTTTTAGATAAGATGAAAAAAAGCATTCAATAAATTTACCTGATCAACATGACAGTGCCCTGCCTGTCAACAACCAGTCCCCGGTAATCAATACCTCTTGCAATAACAACATATACACCGTTGCCCTGTTGTTTACCTTTATAAGTTCCATCCCAGCCATTCAGAAAATCTGTAGTGTAAAATACCTGTTGACCGAAACGGTTAAAAATTTCCAGGTATTTAAAATCCCTGATGCCCACCGGTTTTCCTTTGTACAGGTCATTCAACCCGTCGCCGTTTGGTGTAAAGGCATTGGGCAGATAAATCTCGGGAGCCTGGTAAACCTGTATGTTAATCGTATCAAAACTTTCGCAGCCCAGGGGCGTATAGGCCCTTACGGTATAGGCATACGTTTGGGTACCCGTTAATACCGCTATTGGATTGGCAATGTTTGGGTTGTTGAGCCCGCTTGCAGGAGACCATTCATAATTTACCCCGCCGGTGGCCTGTAACTGTAATGGCTGGCCGGAAGCTGTAATGGTATCGTTTCCGGCAAAAGCCAGGGTACTGTAAATATTTATATTTTCCGGGGGCAGGTCAGATTTACAGCCATTGGAAGCTGTTGCTGTTAATTGCACGGGATATGTTCCACCGGTTGCATATGCATACAGGGTATCTTTTGCGTTTGAAATGCCGCCATCGCCAAATGTCCATTCCCAACCGGTAACATTACCCGAATTGTCGGTAGCCGTAAATTGTACAGGGGTATTTATACAGGCATCTGAAAAGTCAAAACTTACATCCGGTGCCGGGTTGATCAAAATAGTTTTAACTGCTGTATCACTTACGCATCCGGCATTACTGGTTGTAACCAGCTTAATGGTTTGAGTACCTGCGGTAAATATCCTGCCGGGGTTCTGCAGGTTGCTCCATACTGATCCATTGTGGATCCAGTTCCACTGACTGGCAACTCCAACAGCTACCACTGTTGAATCTGTAAACTGAACATTCAAACCGTTACAAAGCGGGCTGCTGTAGCCAAAATTGGCCAGTGGCTTACTGCCGATCTGCACAACCTTTGTATTTGTTGCTTCACACCCATCTGCACCGATCACTCTTTGTATAACCGTATAATCACCGGCTGCCGTATAGGTATGTACAGGGTTTATATTAACGGAATCCAGGGGACTGCCATCTCCAAAATCCCAATAAAATTTTACAATGGGTGTAAAGGAAACGGTTGAGTCGTAAAAGGTAAGTGGTTCATTGATGCATCTTTTTTGGTTTGCCCCGAAATTAAATGCCGGGTTTAAGGCGGTCTTGAATTTCTGGAGGTTATTTTCCCCGCCGGTAGCCCCGGTAAATCCCCAATATACAAACGGGTCACCGGAAAATACATCAGTTACAAGATCTTTTACAACGGAAAGCCTTAAGCTGCCATCAACCGTTGCCGATAGTGTTTTGGTTGCCGCATTCCATACAATCCGCAGGGAATGCCATTTCCCGTCTTCAATATTATCATTGCCGTTTAATACCGTAACCGGGCCGGCAATATTATTAACGGTGTTATGGCTGATATTTCCATTAAGCTGAACAGCGATATGGTCAAAAGCCGGATCATTATTGCCCCCGTTCTCATAAGTGTCGATGATCACCCCTACTGCCGGTGTAATACCTTCGTACCCCATGCCTCCGCCACTGGAACCAACACTGGTACTCACCGGTTGCAGTACAAATGCAATACCATCAGCCCCCGGTGAATTATTGCTGCCCAGCAGCACATCAAAATTAAAATCGAAAGACTGGGTAAGATCAATTTTTATATTATTCCATACAGAGCCTCCCTGCCAGTTAACAGCTGCGGTTAAGGTATATTCATTGCAGGCATCCCGGGTTGCATTTCCATTGAGTGTATATTGTGCAAAGAGGCCCTGGCAAAGGACAAGTAAAAAAACAAGGTTCAGGAATTTTCGCATGCATCTTTTTATCAGGTATAAATTTAAACTTTATTACAGAGATGCGGCTATTCTTTCTTCATAACGATCTTTTCGTTCATATCTGTCAATACCTGCTTTTTAAAGTCAACCAGTTTTGGATAATCAGCAGCCTTTATTACGCGGTCTTTAATTTGCAGGAGTGCAAGGGTTGTAAGTGTTCGGGTGGCTGCATCCCAGCTGTAATTACAACTGTAGTGTGCAAAGGGAAACTGTACTGATTTGTTGCGGGGCATTGTTTCCGGTGAAAAGCCGGGGGGGAATTTATAAACAGTTGTATCCTTTACCTGGTAAGGGGCGGTAAAATAATAATCCTTTACCCGTTTTTCATATTCCGGGATCTCCTCGTCAAAAACGGGATAAAGCCTGGCTTCAAAAAAATATTTATTGCCGGCATTAAAGGAATAAATTTTTTCATAGTCCATTCCGGCAGAAACCAGGTAAGGGTTTGTTTTACCTTTTGCATTGCTGATTGCTGCATTATCCGGTGTTTTCCATTCCAGGTTGTTTATAAAAAACCGCTGTTTTTCATCATCTTTCAGATCATGAAAATACATCAGCATTTCCTCCCGGCCATCACCC
>CAZBIK010000160.1:0-8165 GCA_964491955.1 uncultured Ferruginibacter sp. | reverse complement strand
GGTTGTTAGACTGCTCGCCGCTGTTGGTATTGCCCAGGTTTTTAACATAATGTTTTTCAAACTGGCGGTTAAAGCATTCGCCGATATCTTTCCATACAATGCTTAAAAAGCTTCCCTGTGCAAACTGCCAGTTGTAAACCATATCCACACTCAGATAATTATAGTTTTGTTTTGCATTGCCGGTAAAGGGGTTTGCCGGCGCCTGCAGTTTGCCATTCATATCCAGTTCGTAAAACTGCTGCGGGTTTACTTTGCTCCAGTAATGCCTTGCCCGCAATGTAAGCCCCATGCGGTTGGTAAAATTGTATTTAACGTTGATCACATTTTCAACACTGTTCACATTGCGCCTTGAAAAAATAATGGTGTCACCGATACTGCCTGCCCACCCTGCCTGGTTCCTGCTGCTGCTGACATAGATCGAATTATCCACTGAAAATTTACTACTGAAACGGATCTTGCCAAACAGGTTGTAATCCACATTCTTCCGGTTAAACACGCCCCCCGTGCCGGCATACAGGCTTCCGCCCCAGGAAAGTTTTTTTGCAAAATTACTTTCCCACCAGAGGTTTGCATTTACCCGGCCCTTATCCCGGAATACCCGGCCATATTTTCGCGGCTCATAAAAATCATTCCGGCCCGGCCCGCCATTGATATTCATCCCGATCCACCAGAGCTTTTTCGTTTGTGCATTAAAGTTAATATTCATACTGGCGTTCTGGTACATCATTTCCGGGCGGCGCAATTGATCAATGGGGGTTACCAGCCGGCTGTACCAGACATTGGCGTTGATGCGCACCTGGTTGTACCAGCCCCTGGGTTTTACCCAGTTGTACCCGGCCCAGGCACCCTGGTCCATGGTATTGTTGTTGGTAAAAAATCCAAAATCACTTTTATCGTATTTACTGTTATACAGATCCTGCCATACATTAAAAGTAAACCGGCCACTGGTTTTGGCAAAGTAAATGCTGTGTGCATAGCCGGTAGTATTCTTGCCATCCTTGCCCAACAGGTTACTGAAACTTACATTACCCCCGATATTCCATTTATTCTTTTTATCATTCAGATCAAATAAAGCCGATGTAACATTGGCATCATAATCATTACCGCTGCGCCACACATTGGTGTTCACCAGCGAAATACTGCTGTTGTTCTTCAATGTCTGGTCAAGCACCAGGATATTATAATTGGTCAAAGGCATATTCTCATCCATCCTGGTTTCCTTGGAATCATTATCCTGGAATTTGGTGAATTGTTTTTGCGTGATGGCATTCAAAATGCCCACACCCAGGCCTTTTTGGGTACGCCCGCTTATTTTGGTGGCATTGATGATCTTTGCCTGGCCCGGGTCTTCCAGGACTGATTCATTGGCCTGCGGCGAATGCCATTTTTTAAACCGGGGTTCTATCCCGATCCTGCGGCTGTAAAACAGGTTTCCCTTTCCAAAGAGTTCGGTTCCCTCGGTAAAAAAGGCCCGGTTCTCATTAAACCGCTGTTCAAACGGGGTAAGGTTTAAGACACGGTTATCTGATTGTACCTGTCCAAAATCCGGTATCAGGGTCATGTCCAAAGTAAAGGCCTGGTTGATCCCGTATTTTACATCCATACCACCGTTAAGGGTTGCTGTACTTTTTTTAACACCGGCTGCCGCGGTCCCGTCATGATTTAAATAAGTAGAAAAATAGGGTGAGAACTGCAAACGCATGGGTGGCCTTATATTTCCAATCCCAGTAAATTTTCCTTCCTTTGTTAAAAAGCCATTGGCATTGGGACCAATGGATTGCCAGAACAACTGTTCCCCGCTTTTTTCACGGCGCCTGACAATGTTCAACCCCCAGTCCTGCACATTTTTTTTACCGAACCGGATAGCAGAATACGGAATGAACATTTCAAAGCTCCAGCCATCCTGCTGCATTTTTGCAGCGCTTTCCCAAACCGCATTCCAGCTGAAGTCTTCACTGTTTCCGTTTGTATTCGGTGAAACCTTTGCATCCCATTGTTCGCCAAGCGGTGTTACAAAATATTCAAAGCCATTCAGCTGGTCATAATAGGTATCGAAAATAACGCCGACAAAATCATTGTTGCCAAATCCATCCCTTCCCTTTAATTCAGCCGCTATGCTGTCTTTGTTCTTCTCATGTAAATATCCGCCAACATAGATGCCGTCATTGTCGTATAAGAAATAAACCTGCGTTGGATTTCCTGCAGATTCTGGTATAAATGGGGTTGGGCGCAGGGCAATGAATTTATCCGCTACCGGGGCATCTTTCCAGGCAGTTTCATTTAAAACCCCGTCAATCTTAATGGCAGCAGTAATTCTTTTTGCAGGCAGTTGTCGTTTGGCTGTTTGGCTGAAAGCAGTTGAAGTAAGCAGCATGCAAAAGCACAATGCTTTAATGGAAAAACATTTCATGGCTATACTTTATTGGTTTGCGAACACATCATTCATGGCGTAATGATGTTAGTACGAAATTAAACGTGCAAACCCCTGTATAAGTTACCACTCATCAAAGAAAAAGACTATTAGGAATTCATTAACATAAAGCACTAAACAAAAAGGTCTTTATACAATTGTGCGCCGGGTACCAGGGAATATTTTTCAAGGTCGGTAATGCCTTCAGCGGCAAGTACATCTTCATCAATAAACGTATTGCCGGTACAGTCAGTGGACGGTTTGGATAAAATGAAATAAGCGGCATCAGCAATAATATCAACGGTACGGCTCATCTTCATCAGCATTTCACCACCCAGTAAATTATTTACGGCAGCGGTTGCAATGGTGGTACGTGGCCATAATGCATTTGCTGCCACATTGTATTTTTTCAGTTCGGCCGATAAGCCCAGTGCGATCATGCTCATATCATACTTGCTGATGGTATAGGCGAGGTGGTTCTGAAACCATTTCAGGTCCATATTGATGGGGGGAGATAAGTTTAAAATATGGGCATTGGTTCCTTTTTTAAGAAAAGGGATGCAGGCACGACTCATCATGAAAGTGCCCCGCACATTGATGTCGTACATCAGGTCAAAACGTTTGGGTTCGGTTTGCTCAGTTGGCGAAAGGTTGATGGCCGATGCGTTGTTGACCAGGATATCGATACCCCCGAATGTTGAAACAGTTTTGTCAACTACCTGCTGTATCTGATCCTCAAAACGGATATCGCATTGCACTGCCAGGGCCCTGCCTCCGGCAGCTTCCATTTCTGCAGCAGCTGAAAATATGGTACCGCCCAGTTTCGGGTTCTCTTCCACACTTTTACTCGCGATCACAATATTGGCGCCTTCCTTTGCCAACCGTAAACCGATTGCTTTACCAATACCGCGTGATGCACCGGTGATGATGACAGTTTTGTTCTGAAATGACATGGTAGCTGTTTTTCCTTAAAAATAATAATTAAAGATCCACAAACCTGCCTGTTGAGACACATGCAGGTTTGTGGAAAATGTTTTACCCCAAAACCGCTTCGTGGGTAATATCCGCATTCAACACTTTGGAAATGATACAATTCGTTTTTGCATCTGCCACGATCGCATCAAACTGGTCCTGGCTGATGCCGGGCACTTTTGCTTTCAGGTTCAGGTGAGATCCCGTTAATGTACCGTCTACAACATTTACATCACACCTGGTTTCAATTTCATCGGCAGTAAAGCCGGCAGCATTTAACAGGAAGGCCACCTTCATGGTAAAACAGCCTGCATGTGCTGCTGCGATCAGTTCTTCAGGGTTGGTACCAATTCCTTCCTCAAAGCGGGAGCTGAAAGAATATTGGGTCTTATTCAATGTGGTGCTTTGTGTGGTCAGGTGGCCTTTACCTTCCTTGCCTGTGCCGCTCCAAACGGCTGTTGCGTTACGTTTCATACTTTTATTTTTATTTGTTTTGTAATTTCTGTTTCATTAAATCCAACGAGCAATTTTTTATCAACTTCAATAACAGGCCGTTTAATGATGCTGTTGTTTTTCAGCATCAGTTTTATAGCTGCTGCCCGGTTGACCGCTTTTTCCTGTTCAGCCGGCGGCAATTCCCGCCAGGTAGTACTTCTTTTGTTAAAGATGGTTTCCCATCCCAGTTCATCGCACCAGGCTCCTAACTTTTTTTCGCTTATCCCTTCCAGTTTATAATCATGAAAAGAAAAATCAATTTTATTTTTTGTAAGCCAGGCCATTGCTTTTTTGGTTGTATCGCAATTGGGTATCCCATAGATGATGATCTCTGCCATATTAATGATCGGGTAATACCGGTTTTGTTTTCATAAAACTTTCTATCTTATCCAGCACATCAGGTGTAAGTTTTACAACAACATCCAGTGCTTTTAAATTATCCAGCAATTGCGCTTTTTTGGTAGCCCCTAAAATGGCTGTGCTCACATTGGGATTTTTTATACACCAGGCAATGCTTAAAGAAGCCGTACTGACACCAAGCTTAGTAGCCAGTTCAGTTAACTTTTTTACTTTTTTAACCTTATCGTCCATTACCCACCTTTCCTTTAACCAGTCAAATCCTTCCAGGGCAAAGCGGCTGCCTTTGGGTATGCCATCGTTGTACTTCCCGGATAACAGGCCGGATGCCAGCGGGCTCCAGATGGTTGTACCCAGTCCCACATTTTTATAGATCTCCAGGAAATCCTTTTCGATCTTTTCACGCTCAAATAAATTGTATTGCGGCTGTTCCATAGTTGGGCCGATCAACCTGAATTTTTCTGCAACACGGTGGGCTTCCATGATCTCAACCCCGCTCCATTCACTGGTGCCCCAGTACATTATTTTTCCCTGTTGTATAAGGTGGTTCATGGCCCATACGGTTTCTTCAATGGGTGTATTTTTATCGGGCCGGTGGCAAAAAAACAGGTCAAGATAGTCCAATTGTAATCTTTGCAAAGCTTCATCACAGGCTTCCAGTAAATGTTTGCGGCTGCAGCCTGTCTGGTTGGGTTTATTATCCTTTCCCCGCCATCCCCAAAATGCTTTTGAAGAAACAGTGTAAGAAGTACGGTCCCATTTTTTCTTTTTCAAAACACGGCCCATCATTTTTTCACTTTCACCAAGTGCATACACTTCGGCATTGTCAAAGAAATTGACCCCTTTGTCGTAGGCAATACCCATTAATTCATCGGCTGCCTTATCATTGATCTGCTTGCTGAAGCTTACCCAGCTGCCAAAAGACAAAACACTTAACTGCAAACCCGACCTTCCCAAACGGCGATATTCCATAATGCTCTATTAATTTTTATAACCGGATAAAGATACTGATTTGCCCATTTTACGGGCATTTAAAATTATACAGTAACCCTGGTTTGCTGTTTAAAATAACCTGCGGGTGATGGCTTGTTCCCGGAATGATCATTCCGTTGGAAATTGTGTATTGGGGACATTGATTACCCCTACCGGTTTGATGATAACCCATGATTTAAAATCCTGGCTGGCCTGCATGCCAATGCCGTCGATGATCTGCAGTTTACGGCGTATACGAACCGCTTTATCTGTATAAAATTCGTTGCCGGTGCGGTTCCTGTCCCACCAGAGTTCATTACAGTATAAAGTATCCCCGGAAACATTGATCACTTTCACACTGTCTTTTAAAAAGACCTTGCTTTCCTTTTCAAAATATTTACCGTACAAAGCATCCAGCCTGCTGTCAATTTCACCGTTCTCATTAAAAAAATCAACATGGAGTTTTTTTGGAAATTCAACAAATGGGTTTACATCCTGGACCCTTAACATGAGCGGGGATAATAATTTTGCCTTTGCTTTGCCCCCCAGTGTATAATTGATATCTGCATTTATTATTTCTTCAACGCCCAGGTTTTTGCTGTTGTACTCATTTAATTCCTTATCGCTGTTGCAGGAAAACAGCAGGATGGATACCAGTACCGGGATGGTCAAAACCTGGAAATAATTTTTATTGATTGCGGGACCAGGGTGTTCATGGTTACAGGAATGATCCGGGGATATCCCGGGAAAGCAATTGCGTGTAGCCGTTACAAACCGGCAAATTTTATGGAAAAGACGTTTCAAGAAAAAGAATTGCAGGTATTAATAAAGCCTGAATATACATTAATTGTATTTGGGTTTTTGAAACCAGCGTGCGTTCATGGAAACGCCGATGCTGAAACGAACCACACTTTCACGAAGGTTGGTTTGCCTGTTGCCCCTGTTGCCAAATTCCAACGCCGTGTTTAATACCACATATTCGCCGGTATAGCTGATACGCTTTAATGAGGTTAAGGGCATCCCGGTTCCGATGGTAAACCCGTAATCGGGCCTGTTTTGATTGATCTTGATATAATCGGAACCGTAATAAAACCCGGCCCTGTATTTTACAAAGTTGAAGTATTTTTTAACCGGCGTGTTGTCTTTTGCCGGGTAATATTGGGCCCCTGCACGTATGGTCCAGTTATTCTGCACCGCATCCGACTGGCCATAATAGCGGTAGCTGGCCCAGTTTCCATATTCAAAATCAGCTCCAAACAGCCAGTTTGTACCCTGGTATGTAGCTCCAAAGCCGATCATGGCCGGCAGTTTGATGGTTCCCTTTACATCTTTTTCCTCGTATACACTGTCTAACCTGTAATAGCCGCCATTCTGGTCATAAAAGATCGTTTCCCGCACGATATCGGTCCTGGCATTTAATTTTTGCTGCAGGTTACCATAAACACCAAGCTTTATTTTTTTAGTAATGATATCCGGATTTTTTTCATCCCTGGCCAACGCGATATCATATTGCAGCCCGCCATTGATGAAAAGTCCGCCGTACGTTGTTTTGTTGGAAGAGTTGGACAGGTAATAAAAATAAGCACTGTCGCTTATAAAAGTAAGCACGGTGCTGTAGTCCTTGCTGCCAAACATATAACCTGCATTGATACCCACACTTAAATTCTTATACTTAAACCCTGTACCGAAAAAAGCCTGGTTAAGTCCACCGGATCCTTCATACAGCGTTTTTAAACTGTCAATACCGGTAAGCCTTTCGTTTTTCTCGATCTTATAATTCATTTTAGATACGGGCTTAATGCCAAAACTCATAGCCCAGAACATATCCTTCTTTGCCATTTTGGGAGTGGTTAAAGGAAATGCCATAGTGAGGTAAGACACATAGGTATTTGCAGAAGTGAATTTTTTAGCCGGGTTGGTGTTTTTTAAGATCCGGTAATCGATCTCGGTACCCACGTCGAAAATGGTATTGTAAATGGAAGTAAGTGATGCCGGGTTTGTAAAATTGATACTCCGGCTGTCGGTGATGCCTGCGGCAATGCCCCCCATTCCCCTGGTAAAAACATTATGATTGGGGGCCAGGTCGCCTATGCCATATCGTGAATAAGGTGAATTTTCCTGTGCAGTAGCACTCATTTGCAAGCCACCAGCCACAAAAAGTACGAATAAAATTTTAGCCATTGTTAGTTTCGCTGAGTGCATACAAACCTTTAAATAAGAAATTAGAGTCGGCAAATATCTTGTTTTTAAGCTGACCGGCAAAATAGCTTGTATCACCCCCGGTTAAAACCGCGTTAAAGTTGCCGTATTTTCCGGCATATTCGTCAATGAAACCGTCTATTTCATAGGTAATTCCGGCAATAACGCCGCTTTGCAGATTTGTTTTGGTATCGTACCCGATCTTGGGGAAATTCCAGTCTTTTTCGGCCAAAGGCAGTTTTGCCGTGAAAACCTGCATGGCCTTAAAACGCATTTCCATACCCGGCGAAATGCTGCCGCCGATGAACTGGTGATACTGGTTTATAAAATTATAGGTGATGCAGCTTCCCAAAGACACGACCAGGTTATTTTTTCCGGGAAAGAAATGAACAGCCGCAGCAGAAAGCGCCAGCCTGTCGGCACCGATGGTTTCCGGTTTTCCTACCGGCGTTGTGAAATTTGCTTTGGTATGATGGGACAATTTATGAAAGGAGGTTTGGGAGGCCAGCAGTTCCTCAATATCCTTATTGTGATCGATCACGGATGATAAAATGGATCGCTGCGGATGATGTTCATCCAGTAACTTTTGTATGGTTGCCATTTCATCATTTGGCAATACGGCCTCAAACGAAAAAAGGGCATTTTTAAAAACTGCCGCCTTCAAACGCGTATTGCCAAAATCGAAACAGAGTGTCTTCATGTTTTAGTCATTGGTCATTGGTCATTGGTCATTGGTCATTGGTCATTGGTCATTGGTCAT
>CAZBIK010000159.1:6357-8201 GCA_964491955.1 uncultured Ferruginibacter sp. | reverse complement strand
TTAGTGTAAAACAATTGTACCCGGCTATATCCGTATTGAAACGGGTAAAGAATTTGATCATATCGGTTACCAATACAAACAGGCTGACCCCAATACCTGCTACAAAAAATATTTTTGAGATGATCCGCACCCAGGCTACCGGGTGTTTTTTTGTTCTTTTAAAAAAGATCACATACACAGCTGAAAAAAGAGCAGGCGCCAGCGTTACCACGCCAAGGCCGAAAACAATATCGGCAACGCTGGAAGAAACCAGTTTTGAAATGCCGTAAAATGCGGCAACGATCAAACCCAATGTTACCGGCACCGACAGGAACAGTAAAAAAATGAGTACGTAGAGTTTTGAGTATTTGGTAAACTGGTCATCCATAGCTTTTGTGCTTTGTAATTAAAAATAACTCAGTTTGGTCTTTGGCGACAGGGTCAACAGTGTTTCATACATCAATTTGATCGTATTTTCAATATCGTCCTTATGCAGCATCTCCACCGTGGTATGCATGTATCTTAAAGGTATCGAGATCAGCACCGAAGGGCAACCGTCGTTGGCATAGGCAAATGAATCGGTATCGGTACCTGTACTCCGGCTAACGGTGTTGAACTGAACAGGTATCTTGTTTTTGGTTGCGGCTGCCTGTACCACATCCAGCAGTTTATTGTGAACCGCCGGTCCAAATGTAAGCGAAGGCCCCTTGCCGCAACTGCATTCGCCCTGTATCATTTTATTGATCATGGGCGTGGTGGTATCATGGGTAACATCGGTGATGATGGCGATGTCCGGTTTTATCCTCCGGGCGATCATCTCGGCGCCGCGTAAACCGATCTCTTCCTGTACCGCATTAACCACGTATAACCCAAACGGAAGTTTTTTCTTATTGGCCTGCAGTAAACGGGCCACTTCGGCGATCATGAAACCGCCAATGCGGTTGTCAAATGCACGGCCGATAAGGTAATCGTATGCAATTTCTTCATAGCCTTCTTCATACGTGGCTACGGCACCGATATGAATGCCCAGCGCCTCCACTTCTTTTTTATTGCGGGCGCCGCAATCCAGGAATAAATTCTCCACTTTGGGCTGTGTTTCCTTGGTATCGGTATTGTTCATGCGGGTATGAATGGCCGGCCAGCCAAATACCGCTTTAACGGCGCCTTTTTTACCGTGAACCAGTACCCGCATGGATGGTGCGATCTGGTGATCTACACCCCCGTTGCGTTTCAGGTAGATCAAACCCTCCGGCGAAATATAATTCACAAACCAGCTGATCTCATCGGCATGGGCCTCGATAACCACTTTGAACGGGGCATCGGGGTTGATCACACCCACTGCTGTACCATAAGGATCTGTAAAATGGGTATCCACAAATGGCTTTACATATTCAAGCCATAATTTTTGCCCGCCGCTTTCAAAACCGGTAGGCGAAGGGTTGTTGATATATGTTTTCAGGAACTGGTAAGACTGATCGTTGAGGATGCTTTTGGTTCTTTTTGCTTTGGCCATAATATAGATTTAATTGCTGCAAAATTATGCAGAAGCAGTTTATAAACAGCATTTTAATTCCACTTACAAATTTTGCCACGAATGACACAAATAACAGGAATAATTTTTTCCCATTCGTGCAAACCTGCCTGCTCGCCTTCGCGTAGCTTCTGCGGAGCAAGGCCGGCAGGCAGGTCCGTTCATTCGTGACAAATAAATTTACTGGCAGTTTCTACTATCATATTTAAATTCCATTCGTTTATTTTGCCACGGTTCACACAAATGACACGAATAAATTCACATTGGTGCAAATCCGTGCATTCGTGACAAATAAATTTACTGGCAGTTTCTACTATCATATTTAAATTCCATT
>CAZBIK010000159.1:3189-6257 GCA_964491955.1 uncultured Ferruginibacter sp. | reverse complement strand
ATTCGTTTATTTTGCCACGGTTCACACAAATGACACGAATAAATTCACATTCGTGCATATCCTTGCATTCGTGGCAAAAAATTTACTGGCAGTTTCTACTATCATATTTAAATTCCATTCGTTTATTTTGCCACGGTTCACACAAATGACACGAATAAATTCACATTCGTGCATATCCTTGCATTCGTGGCAAAAAATTTACTGGCAGTTTCTACTATCATATTTAAATTCCATTCGTTTATTTTGCCACGGTTCACACAAATGACACGAATAAATTCACATTCGTGCATATCCTTGCATTCGTGGCAAAAAATTTACTGGCAGTTTCTACTATCATATTTAAATTCCATTCGTTTATTTTGCCACGGTTCACACAAATGACACGAATAAATTCACATTCGTGGCAAAAAAATCCATTGGCAGTTTACTATATCAGCTTTTAAATACCTGCTATATAAGTTGCCAAAGCGGAAAACAGCATCATCCCGTCCACAAAAAAATAATAAAAAAGATAACTGCGTTTTTTGGCCGCATAAAAGTAAACGAACAACAGGGCCACCGTGGAGACCTGCAAGGCCATGGACTGTTTCCAGGTGATACCAAAATCCCGGAACAAAAAATTGGAGAAAAACAGGGTTGCAAAAATAATATACACCAGTGCTTTCAATACGCCCGGGCCCAGGTCGGTGGCCAGGCTGCGCAAGCCCCTGATCTTATCAACTGTTTTATCCCTGTTGTCGAAAATGATACAAAGCATCAGCATAAAAAGAAACCGGCGGGTGATGATGAAGATCTCGGTACCGTCCAATAGCCAGTAGTCTTTTTGAATGGGTAAAAAGGCAGTAACGTAGGCCCAGGTAAATGCCAGTAATATTGTCTTCAATACCCCTGCCCTCCGGGTGAACTGTAAAATCTTCACCGGTAAAAGCGGAATGGAATATAAGACCGTTAATAAAACAGCAGTGAGGATAAAACCGGGCGGTAAATCAGACCGGTACAGGCAAAAGGCCGATCCGGCAGCTGATATAAAAAGAATGATAAAACCCGTGGCCTGTTTTTTTAAAATGGCCGGGATGGCAGTTGTTCCGGCAAAGGACAACCTGCTCATTATCCAGTAAAAATTATAACTGCAAAGGGTTGCAAAAAAAATAAAACCATACACATAACTGCTAACATGCAGATTCAGGAGCTGGTCCGTTTGAAAAGCCATGGCAACGGCACATATGGAAACAAAGATGGAATGTGATAAGATGAAATGCAGCCATTTCATTAAAAACAGGTAAAGTAAACAGGTTCGGGCGTGGTAATCACATTACTCTTGTTTTTGGCAAAATCCTTTACATAAAATTCAAAATACAGGGTATCGGTATGTAAGGGGTTGCCGGGTAAGGATTTGCATTTAAGCACTTTGGTGATGGTAACATCAACATCTGCCTTAAAATTGCTTTTGGAAGCTGCCTGCAGATCGGGGAACGGAACCGAATCAAAATCATTGGTCAGCAAATTCTTCATGTATATGAAAGCGGTGTCGTTTGCTGTAATGCCCAGGTCGCCCTCGGCATCGGTGATACTGATGGTTACCACAGGTACGGCACTGGTTGGCGAAAGGTCAACCGCATTGTGCGAAAGCTTTTCAAAATTAATCTGCGGCGTTGTGGTATATTTATCCTTTTTACAGGAGGCAAAAATTAAAAAAACCGCTGTGAACAGTAATGTGTATCGCATCTTTGTGTTTTGTATGTCAAATTTAATGAAAGCCCGTGAAACATTCCGTTAAAAATATGGATTTCAAAAAGAGGCTGTTTGCTGCTTCGTCGGACAATTTTAACGAATTGGCCGTAGAATTGTTCAATTTTCAATACCAAAGCAATGAAATTTACAGGAAATACTGTGATGCATTAAAGACAGATGCAGATGCGGTTGATTCCATTAAAAAAATTCCGTTCCTGCCTATTTCCTTTTTTAAGACCCACAAGATAACATCGGGCGAATTTGAAGGGGGTACCCTTTTTGAAAGCAGCGGGACAACCGGATCCGTTAACAGCAAACACTATGTAAAAGACATTGACCTGTATCGCGAAAGTTTTACCACCTGTTTTGAGAAATTTTACGGCCCGCCACAGGACAAATGCATACTGGGTTTACTGCCATCCTACCTGGAAAGAAAAAATTCATCACTGGTAATGATGGTGGAAACGCTGATCGCAGCCTGTGAAAACCCGTTGAGCGGTTTTTACCTGTATGATCATGAAAAACTGCACCGGACCTTAATGCATAATGAATTATTAAAAGTACCTACACTTCTTATCGGAGTTACTTATGCATTGTTGGATTTTGCCGAAAAATACCCCATGCAACTGCGGCATACGATCGTGATGGAAACAGGTGGTATGAAAGGCCGACGCGAAGAAATGACCAGGCAGGAAGTACATGCCCGGTTAATGGAAAGGTTAGGGCTCAGCCTGGTACATTCGGAATATGGCATGACGGAATTATTATCGCAGGCCTATTCAAAAGGGGATGGCATTTTTCACTGCCCCGGCTGGATGAAAGTGGTAACCAGGGATGAGGATGATCCTTTCAGGATCAGCACGGCACCCGGAACCGAATCAAGACCAGTTACCGGTGTGATCAACGTGATCGACCTCGCCAATATCTACAGTTGTGCATTTATTGCCACCGATGATATTGGCCGTTTACATGCCAATGAAAGCTTTGAAGTGCTGGGCAGGATTGACAGCAGCGATATCCGGGGTTGCAGTTTGATGGCCTTGTAATTATACTTATCAACATATTTTTACTACCCCTGATAAAAATTGATATCGGGGTGAATTTTTTAAATCAATACCCTTATCTTTGCACTCCAAAAATAAAAAGGCTGAATTGGTAGCTAATACTATATTAAGGCTTTTAAAATAGGGATGAATTGGTAGCTCAGTTGGTAGAGCAATACACTTTTAATGTATGGGCCCAGGGTTCGAGTCCCTGCCAGTTCACAAACCCCCGTTTACCGGGGGTTTTTTATTTAGTAAATTGTGCCCGGCAATATAATCCCGTTATTTTTGTAT